>DATMYT010000537.1:0-5527 GCA_035560855.1 Negativicutes bacterium
CTTGAACATAGCCGGATTTTCTATTTTAGCGGTGGTGGCGAGGGAAAATGCTATCTTTCCAGTGCCGATTGGATGCCAAGAAATTTGAATAATCGGGTTGAGCTTTTTTTTCCGGTTGAAACGGAATTGCACCGAAAGCGGATACTTGGCATTTTGGAGTTGCTGATGTCTGATAACCAAAAATCCCATGAAATGAAAGCCAACGGATCCTATCGGCATCGCAAACCCAGTGGAAAACAAAAAATTAATGCCCAAGATGAGTTGGTTCGAAGGGCACGTGAAGATGCTGCAAATGCGGCCCCTCCTTCATGGCAAATTCTGCCGGTGATTCCGACGACTGAACAGTAACGGAGGAGTTCGATATGGAGCTTGTATTTATGCGTCACGGAAAAGCGGAAACCCGCTCCGACGCCAAAACTGATTTTGAACGCGAACTTACGTCCATTGGACGAAAAAAAATAAAACAGGCAGCGCGTGGATTGGCGCGTTGCCTGTTTCCCGGTCGTGAGATTTTAATATGGACGAGTCCTTCGGTTCGCACTCTACAAACAGCTGAAATTATACGTTCAACCTTTGGTAAAAAAGCAAAACTTCAAGTAATGGACGCCATTGCAGATGGAAACTTAACTGATTTGCAGACGGAATGGGCCCAAAATAAAGCGATCGATGTTTTGATTATTGTTGGACATGAACCCATGTTAAGCGAATGGACCGAAAAAATCACCGATGCCGCATTTGTGTTCCGTCCGGGCAGCGCCGCATCCATTCTGCTGGAAAACTCCGAGCTACTTATCGGCTCACTCGCTTGGTTCATGCGAGCCGGTGTTATGGCGAGACTTTGCCCCCCGATTTGTTCGCAACGCCGTCAACGTTCGTAACCGTAATTTTGCTGTGCGTCGAAAAACAGCGACAGCTGCTGACAGCGTGGAAAAAGTTTCGACAGTGTCACGGTTGCGCCAACTCAGAAACAGTTCTTTTTCCAGTAAAAATTTTTCATCTACATTGCCTGCATCGAATTGATCGAGCAGGCTTTTTATTTGATACGCGTCATGAATCTTACCAATATGGCTTTGAATTTTTTTTAATGCAGCCGTGAAATCTTCGTCCCGATACCGGGAAATGTCATTGAGAGCTTCCTGTATATAGCGTAGTTGCTTGATACGAATTCGAAATTGATGCAGAACTTTCATTTCAGTTGTTTCTTCAACTGTATGGATATCATCCCTCAGTTCTTTTAAGGTTTGAAGCAACATTTTTCGAACCGGAATATCGGCAGCCTGTTCGTCTTCAATCGCGGGATGGTTCACCTCCGCCTGATACAGCCACCCCTGCAATTCAAATATGTGTTGCGTAAATTCCCCCTGGGTTAGGTGATGCATGATGTCTTCCGATAAAAAGTCCCGTCGTTCCTTAAGTACCTCCAACCAATGCGCCGACGAAGTAAAAATGGGAGAAAAACGGGTTGCAAATTTCTGCCAGGTATTGATAAGCACATCGATATCACGAATGCCTCCCAACAGTACGCCCCACTGTCGCAAGCGATCCACATGAAGTTTCCCCGCATCCTTAGAAAGAATAGGCTGAAAAAACTTCAGCAGCGATCGCAGCCGTCGACACTGGATTCGGAGTTCCCGTACGCTTTCGGGTGTTGCCTTCTGTTCCAAAATTCGAGTCTGGTAGAAGAAAATACGGGAGATACATGCGTTCACTAATGCAATCGGTGTCGGAGCTGTCATTTCCTTATGTTCCGGTACAGCAGATAAATCGGGATCATCCTGACGAGAGCGTTTGAGCAGTTCCAGTCCACGTGCATACTTGCTTCGGACTTCAGGCAATAAATGCCAACGAACTGCAATTAACCCAGATAGCTGCATAAGCTCGCTAACAGGACCGCTTTTCAGTTCAAGTTCAAGCTCGCCAATAGGAGTACCATCCATCCCGCTCCAGATCGTACCGCGATCGAGAGCAAGTTCCACCTGCGCGCCGGCGGCGGTCTTCAGCAACAAAACGGTTCGCATAAAACGCGTAGAAAACAGCAACTGAAGTTTTTCCTCTCCAATTGCCACATCAAGTTGGTCACCCGCATGCGTACCAGCAAAAGGCTTCGTGGAAGGCGACGGTCCTTCCACTTTTTCGTTCCATTCTTCTCTGCTAAAGAAGCCGCCGCTAGTTCCCGTGTCGCATTTTACGGTAGCAAACCATTCGTCCCCTTCGTGACGGACACGATAGGCAAAACCGCTTTTTTGCAAAGAAAAATTCGGAGTATCGTAATACAACGCTTCAAAGGAACGGGTTACCGGTGCACCGCTCTCTACCATTGAGAGTATTTCCGGGTCCGTTGTTATGAGATCGAAAATTCGGGTATCTGATACAGCCAGTTTTACTTCAAGTTCCGATCCACCGGGCATTCCGTCAACCCTCTCCGTATAATTTTGTGAGCATTCCCAAACCATACAGTGAAATTACACGTCTGAACGCAGTTTTCCAGCCTTACCCAGATGTGTCGGAGGCATTTCACGAATAATGATCGTTACCGCGTCGGCAGGACATTTTGCTGTTTCGGTAATCGCTTCCGTAACTTTTGCCACCATAGCGCGTTTTTGCTCCAATGTTCGGCCTTCCAAGAGATCAATTTGAACAACAGGCATGCTTTACATCCTCCTTCTAATTAGCAAAAATAAATCTGCTCATGAAACCTAATTTGGGTTTCTTTTATACATATTCTGCGTCTTTTCTGCTATCCCTTTAACCAGTAAACAAGACGCCAAAAAACCTTTCAAACCTTTCTTTCAGCAGCGTTGTCATCTTCACTGATTCTTGCGGATTATTCATTAATTTTATCCCCGCCTCGCGGGCCTCTTCCAAAACATTGACATCGTCCGCCAAACTGGCCATTTTCATTTCTGGAAGTCCATGTTGCCTGTAGCCCAGGAATTGGCCCGGACCGCGGAGCGCCAAATCTTTTTCCGCCACGACAAAACCATCGTTGGTTTGAGATAGGACACGCAACCTTTCCGGCACACCGCCGGATTCTTCGTTGTGAAGCAAAACGCAGTACGAACGATCGCTTCCCCGGCCCACTCGTCCGCGCAGTTGGTGTAATTGAGCCAACCCGAACCGAGCGGCATCTTCGACGACCATCATGGTGGCGCGAGGAACATTGATTCCAACTTCAATGACCGTAGTTGAAACCATCACGGATATACTTCCTGCCACAAACTCTCTCATCACGTTTTCTTTCTCATTAGCATTCATTCTGCCGTGCAAAAGACCACAGGACACATTTCGAAGGACCGTGGTCGTCAATTCATTAAATACGGTTGTTGCCGATTGGGCTTCCATCTTTTCGGAATCCTCGACCAAGGGGCATACGACATATCCCTGCCGCCCCGCTTCAACTTCCGATACGAGGAACTGATAGACTTTTTCCCGAGCCTTTTTGCCTAAGCGAATGGCAGTCGTGATCGGTTTGCGTCCTGGCGGTAATTGATGAATTACGGAAACATCCATGTCCCCGTATAATGTCAACGCCATGGTTCTGGGAATCGGCGTGGCGGACATCACCAGCGCATGCGGTACTTCCCCTTTCCCCTGAAGGGTTGCTCTTTGCCCCACACCGAACCGATGCTGTTCATCGGTTACAGCCAGACCAAGCTGCCGAAAAACCACATCGGGTTGTAAGAGCGCATGGGTTCCAATCAAAAGATCCAGTTCCCCGTCCTGCAGTGATTGCAGGATTTGTTTGCGTGAACTTCCTTTTACCCGTCCAGTCAGAAGCGCCGTGCGAATTCCCAACTTGCCGAGCAGGTCAGAACAACTCTGAAAATGTTGCTCCGCCAGAATTTCCGTCGGCGCCATTAACACTCCCTGCAAGCCGTTTTCGATTGTCTTTGCCAAGGCCAATAGAGCAACTGCAGTTTTCCCGGATCCGACATCGCCTTGCAATAATCTGTGCATGGGGCGGGAGGATTCCATGTCTGAGCTGATCTCTTTGAAAGAAGTCAGTTGATCATCGGTAAGATGGAACGGTAGATTTTCCTGCAATCGTTTCACTTTTTCGCCATCCGGTTGATGCGCCACACTCCGCCTGTCATCGACTCGCTGACGACGCAAAAAAGCTAAAGCGCACTGCAAAAAAAACAGTTCCTCAAAGACAATCCGGCGTTTAGCCAATCGCATGGTTTCCCAATCCGACGGAAAATGAATTTCGTGCAATGCGCCGGATCTATCCATCAGATGGTGGGATTGCATAATGTCTTGAGGAATCGTTTCCGTCAGGGCATTTTGCGTCTCTAACGCCGCTGCCATCAATTTCCGCAACGTGCGGGCCCCCAGTCCTTGCGTCAATGGATAAACAGGCACGATTCTGGCTGAATTCAGCGATTCAGAATGGCTCATTGCATCAACTTCCGGAGTTTCAATTTGCACAGTATCGCGGAACCGATTTACCTTTCCATAGACCATAACTTTGACGCCGGGTTTCCAGGTCGTTGCCCTGTATGGTTGATTAAACCAAACCAACACCGCTTGCCCTGTTTCATCACGAACCCATAGCCGCGCAATCGATTTGCCCCGTATCCGGTTCACTTCCCCGCGTTCGACTGTCGCATCGAAAGTGACAAATTCTCCGCTACGTATGTCATTGATTTTTCGCAGCTGAGTGCGATCTTCATAACGAATCGGAAAATGTTCCAGTAATTCGCCGACGGTATGAATGCCCATACGTCCCAAGGTAAGAGCTAGGGCATCACCCACACCTTTCAATGTTTGAACAGGTTTATCATCCATTTTCAGTACTCCTGTAGTTTATTGACGTTACATTTTTTAAAGCATTTTGCGCAAAGCTCAGCCATTGTCGGGAGGCAAACGAAAGGTGGCGATTTTTTTCCCAGATTACCGCCAGATTCCATCTCAGTGGAGTATCCTGCAACATCAGCATATGAACTTGCTTTTTTTCATTCAACTCCCATACTTTTTGAGGTAAAAAGCCAATTCCAAGATTTTCAGCTACCATCCCAACAATGAAATCCCATTGGGAAGTTTCGCAGGCAATTTGAGGTGAAAAACCCAATCGTCTACACTGATCGAGCACCTGATCATGCAGCGCGAAATCTTTTCGAAATAGGATAAACTTATCCGCAGATAAATCTTGTAATGCAACAGATTGCTGATTTCGCAGAGGATGAACTGGTCCTACGATCGCCACGACCGGTTCTTGCACAAAATCAAAAACATTAAATCGTGCATCTTCGAGTGGCAGCAAAACAATGCCGAGATCCATATCCCCTTCGAGTAACCCCTGTTCCACACTTATGGAGCCAACCTCAATCAATTGAATGGAAATCTGTGGGTATCGCTTGCCAAACTCACCAATAATCTTGGAAAAATAACCAACACCTATCATCGGCGGCATCCCGATACGAACATTTCCTTTTCGAAGGTGCGCCACATCATCCAGTTCCATGCTTAGATTCTGAAATGACCGGACGATATCCTGCGCCGGTTTTAAAATTACCCGACCGGCATC
>DATMYT010000538.1:0-5656 GCA_035560855.1 Negativicutes bacterium
GATGGACGCTGTCGGCTGCCATAAAACTACAAAAACGGCACTTCCCCGCACGGGAAATGCCGTTGAATTTCTACCACAATCGCCATAAATTTTCCTCGTTGCCGGATTGTACGTCCCGGTAATTGCAGCGCATTTTATTTCCAGGGAATCAGCTTGCGTTCCACCCATTCCAGTATTCGGTTAAACACAAGCCCCAGCAAGGATAACACTAATACACCCACCATCAGCTTCGTCGTAAGCATCAGGTCGCCATAGTGGAGAATCATCGCTCCGACACCTTCTTTAGCTGCAATCATTTCGGCAGCCACCAGCAATAACAAGGAAGTTCCCGCCGCCAGTTTCAACCCGGCAAAAATTACCGGCAACGCAGCAGGCAGCACCACCTTACGAATCATGTTCATCCTCGAAGTCCGATAACTGACAGCAACCTTCAGTAATAACGGATCAACATTCTTCACGCCGGAATAGGTATTGATCACGACTGGAAAAAACACGCCTAGGCTGATGATCGTAATTTTCGATACTTCACCAATTCCGAGCCATAAAATGATGAGGGGCAACAATGCAATTTTAGGGATGGGGTAAAGCGAATAAATCAAGGGATTCCCTATTGCTTCCGCTAATTTTGAGAATCCGGTCAAGAGCCCTATTCCTATTCCTGCGACACTGCCAATGGCATAACCCCAGCCGATTCGTTGGAGACTGGCCTGCATATTGACCGCTATTTCACCGCTTGCCATCATCTCCAAGCCGGTCCTTAAAATGGACGTGGGCGCCGGAAGGTAAAGTTCGGATACCCACCCCGTCATGCACACCGCCTGCCAAAAAACAATCAAGATTGCAATACCGCCAGGACCGGTCCACCGGGAAACCTTGCGTTCCATGAAGGCCAGTCGGAATTGGACTTCTCTCTGAAAAACCTTCATCCGATCATACCTCCCGTAAGGCGTCTTCCGCATCTTTGCGGATGAGACCCCAGATATGATCGCAATAGAAATTAAAGCGGGCGCTATGTTCGACCGCGTCCCTGCCACGGCGCGGCAACTCAATCTGCAGAATACTCGTCACCCGCCCGGGCCGCCGGGACAGAACCACAATTCGATCAGCCAGATAGACAGCTTCCTGAATATTGTGCGTCACATAAAGTGTACTTAGACGATGCGCTTCCCAAATTCTTAGCAGTTCTTCCTGCATTAAGGTCCGGGTTTGTGCGTCCAGTGCGGAAAACGGTTCATCCATCAACAGTAAGTCCGGCTGGATTACCAGTGTTCGCGCAATTCCGGCCCGCTGCCTCATGCCGCCGGACAGTTGGTGAGGATATGATTTTTCAAACCCAGATAACCCCACCAATTCAATATGTCGCCGAACTCGCTCCCTTTGCTCCTCTGTCGATAGCGCCGACTCTTCCAGCCCAAATCCGATGTTGCTTTCCACCGTACGCCAAGGAAACAGTCCAACTTCCTGGAATACCATCCCCACTGTGGGGTCACGGTCCTCTGTTAGCCCTTCCACAACAATCCGACCCGATGTTGGCGCCAATAATCCCCCAACCATGTTGAGCAGTGTTGATTTTCCACAACCGCTTGGACCTACCAACACCACAAATTCTTCCTGTTCGATCGTTAGGCAGACATTATCAAGAGCGGTGACCGGACTTCCATTCGGCCCCACATATTGCTTGCCCACCTGGTCAATGGCAACCCTCATTGGCCTGCGCCAACTTTTTTCAGGGCCTCCTCCCAAAGCTTCACGTCCATAACTTGAGAGGAACTTACCTGTTTTTCGATCATCTTATGATTAAAATACCAGTCAATCTGAGTCTGAATATCCGTGGCCAACAATTTTCCATCCCGGTCCATGTACGGCAGTCCCAACTTAATGTCTTCCACCGGAGCGCCAGTATGTTTGGCGATGATACCCACTACTTCTTCATAATTCCCGCCAGGCGCCGGTTTGCCGTCTGTTTGTTTAAGTGCGGCATCATAATAGTACCGGGTAGATTTAATGTAGGCGGCCAAGAACCGCACCGCCGCATCCCGGTTCTTCATAAAGTCCGGGGCAAAAAAGATCGCCGATGTTTGGTATTCTATAGCATCGCCAACTTGCACCACGACCTTGCCGTACCCGGCCTTTTCCATTTTCGTGATATTGGGTTCGTTCAAAATGACTGCGTCAACTTGTTTTCCCTGCAGCGCCGCCATTAACGCACTGAGCTTGCCGAGCGGAACGATCTCAACGTCAGATAACTTCAGTCCTTTAGTTTCCAGCAATCGTCCCAGCATATAATGGAATGTTGAACCGGTCTGGGTAATTCCCACCCGTTTCCCCTTCAAATCTTCGATCTTTTTGGCGCCAGCTTCCCACAAATCTGTCCGCATCAGCACCGCAGAAGATGAGTAACCTTTTTGTTCCCGGCCCTTGTCAGCCACTATCGACAGATTCTGCCCACCCGCAACCATGTTGAACAGGCTAGCCGTTATACCGGTGGCTCCTACCTGCACTTTATTGGAAGCGGTGGCCACCGCAATCGGGTGAGCCGCATCAAACCACTGGGGATCAATTTCAATTCCCTGCTCTTTAAAAAAGCCTTTTTCCATCCCGATGAAAATTGGGGCGGAACTGGTCAATTTCAAGATTCCTACACTAACTTTTGTTGCCTGCGTCGGCGCCGCCTGTTTGATGGGTTCCTGTTTTGCTGGTTCCGCGCTCTTACCGCACCCCGTGAGCATCATTGTCAGAATGAGCAACACCATCATTACGAAAATCAAACCAACTTTATTTCTTTGCATGACAATACTCCCTTTCTACCATACTACACTTAGGATCATGGATATTCTCAATGGATCGTTTGCTACTGATTATATTACAACCTTTGGTTTGCAGCAACAAACGACCCACAGAACTAATGAAAAAAGCGAGAACTCTGTTGTCTAGTCCGTGGCAGGACAAACCAACAAGCGGCGCATGTTGGAGAACAAAGACGCGGCTTGGGCGTCGCAGCTGATGAAATCCGAAAACTGGCAACCTCCACTGGCGAATCGATAAAAAAAATCGAATCGACCTTGCGGACGATTCGAGAAGACAGCCAGAATACTCAAAGGGCCCGTTCTCTCAATGAGATGGCGGATAATTTAACGAAAGATCAGGTAACCCCTTAAATCTGCTACACCGAAACACTTGTATTTCCCGGGAAATATATCGACCTTGATAAACCAGCTGTGTAAGTGGCGTCACCTCTTGAAAGAAGGTAGATAGCACCGCCGCTTGTTCTTTATCGCCAAAAAAAACGACGTCAGCATTCAATGGCAGTCGCAAATCTTGCCGCCAATAATCAAACTGTGAAAATCGTGACGGCGTCAATACATGGACAGTTGGCTGCCCTGGCAGATAATACCATGCCAGCGATGCTAACTTGTAATCCCCGGCCAACACCACTGTCGAATCTTTCACATATTTGCCGCCCGCCTGAAACATTACATCATAGCCCATCATCTGCCGTTTTAGAACCATCTTCTGTGGAAGAAAATCAAACATTTCCGGTGCCCGCAATAGCATCGTCATTACAATGCCCAGTGCGATTCCAGCTTTATATAACCATGCATATCGAGGCGTATCCATCCATTTTGCAATTAGAATGATGCCAGTCACAAATGCTGGAGCCGCCCAGTTTCCTTCCGTTCGTTTGAACAATGCTGCATACCCAAAGAAAGCAATCACCGTTAGGCATGGCCACATCAGAAATGCCTGCTGTTCATCGGACACCATTGGCCTGAATTGTCGTAGCAACAAATATAGCAGAAAAAAATAGAACACCGGGTTGAGAGCAGCTGCCTGCGCCCCTATATATTCAGCAAAGGCTGCCAAATTTAGGCTTTTTCCGCTAGTCAGCCCATGTCCCAATTGAAACCGGAATGAACTCCAATCATGTCCAGCGTTCCAGAAAATTACCGGAAGAAAAGAGATCAATGCGAGTCCGATACCGAGGTACAATTCTTTACGTCGCACTTCACCGCGGCGGGATGAAAATAGCAAAAATAGTAGAAACCCCGGCAGCAGCAATACTGCGGTATATTTGGATAGTAAAGCAAATCCCGTCGCCACCCCTGCTGCATAGTAATACTGTGGTTTGGCATCGAATACAGCTTTATAGGCAAAAGAAATCGCCGCCGTCCAACCAAGAATCAACGGAGCATCTGGTGTCGCCAGAGAAAAACCCATTTGGGACAGTGGCGACAGCAAAAAAATCAGCAAGGCTTTCACCGCAACTGAAGTCCCATACATTTTTCGCGCCAGCGACCAAATCCCGAGGCCGGTCAACGTCGAACAAATCAACGGGACCAACCTAATCTGCCATTCTGCATCGCCGAAAAATGTTGCAATATGAATCAGCCAAGCGATCATCGGTGGATGATCGAAATAAGCAAGCTGCAAATGATTGGCCCAGACCCAGTAATAAGCCTCATCAAAGTGCAGTGGCAATCTTGTATTGTAAAAAAAATTGGCCAAAACTACCGCTGCAAAAACGGCGCCCCAAATACGATTCATGCGCCTATCGTGGAGTCAAAACGGAGTTTCCATACCATCAGCACGGCCTCCAAAAAAATTTTGCGTGACATTTTTGATTTGCCCGCCGTGCGATCTTCAAAAACAATCGGGGTCTCAACAATCCGAAATCCTTTACACTTTGCCCGATATGTCATCTCAATTTGGAAAGAGTAACCATTGGATCTGATTCCATCCAAATCGATGGCCTCCAAAACTTCTCTGCGAAAACATTTAAATCCGCCGGTCAGATCGCGCAAGGATAGCCCAAGAATTGTCCGTGCGTATAAACTGCCGCCCCGGCTGATAAATTTGCGTATGACTCCCCAGTTTTTCACCCCGCCGCCCGAAACGTAGCGGCTGCCCAATACCACATCATGGGTCTGAATAGCTGCCAAAAAATCCGGCAGATACTTAGGATCATGTGAAAAATCGGCATCCATCTCGAAAATATAATCATAGTCCCGAGCCAACGCCCACTTGAATCCTGCAATATAAGCCGTTCCCAGTCCCATCTTGCCAGCGCGCTTGAGTAAGAACAATTGTCCGAGATATACGGACTGAATTAACCTTTCCACGATTTCATACGTCCGGTCCGGTGAGTTGTCATCGACAATCAAAATGTGCGCTGCCGGATCTGTCCGGGTAATCAATGCCAGCAAAGTCTCTATATTATCCCGCTCATTATAAGTGGGAATGATGATAAGATGTCCCGCCACTGTTATTTTTCCGCCCCCTTCGTATTATCCCTGCACGATTCGTTTTCCGTTTTGCCAAAGGTAAACCAGACATTCATGAAATAATTCAATACGCTGACCAGACCGATGGAAACCAACTGTGCAAGGTTCTTATCCATGTTTAATCTTTCGACAAAAACCCCCAGCAACAGCAAATTCACTCCTAGGTTCAGCACGCTGACGCCGAGAAAGCGAAAATACTTGTTGCGCATACTGCGACTAGCTGCCTGTCCTTTGAAAGTCCAACGAAAATTCCAGTAAAAATTATTGGTAACAGCAAATAAAAAAGAGACAATGGCTGCCGCTAAATAATACAGACCGCTTTGCACCGCCAACGCATACACAGCCATATTAACCAAAGTCCCCGATAATCCCAC
>DATMYT010000539.1:0-5383 GCA_035560855.1 Negativicutes bacterium
GCCGGCGCCGTTCCTTCTTTGAGAATGGCTTCAATGGCATCCGCCGCTTTATCAATAGATTCCTTGATCAAGACTTGCTCGTCTGCTGCAAATCTCCCCAACACGTAGTCGGCAGACTCCCACCCCTCCGGCGGTCGACCCACGCCAAAGCGCACCCGGGCGAACTCATCGGTTCCCAGTTGCGTCAGGATGGATTCGATACCCCGATGACCGCCCGAGCCTCCCCGTTCACGAATCCGCAGCCGCCCGGCCGGCAGATCAAGATCGTCATGAATCACAATAATGTCTGTCGACGGCGTCTTATAAAATTTTGCCGCCTCACGAACCGATGTTCCACTCAGATTCATAAACGTCTGAGGCTTGACAAGCAACACCGGGCCAACGGCCCGGTGTTCCGATACTTCCGCTTCATAACGGCGTTTCCATGGTGCAACGTTCCAGCGACGCGCCAACTCATCCAGCACTTGAAATCCTATATTGTGGCGGGTATCTTTATATTGGGCGCCCGGATTCCCCAGACCTACAACAATTTTCAACTTGTGTTCCTCCGAATCAGGAATCAAACAAACGACTTACTGACAGATCGTCATAAATCCGGATGATAGCTTCGCCCAAAAGCGGAGCAACCGAAAGAACCTTGAGTTTTTCAAAGCACTTGCACTCCGGAATAGGAATCGTGTTGGTCACCACAATCTCTTTGATGATGGAATCAGTCAGCCGTTGGCAGGCCGGCGCAGAGAGCACCGGATGAGTACAGCAGGCATACACGGCTTTCGCTCCATGACGATCCAACGCTTTGGCCCCTTCCACCAGAGAGCCTGCCGTGTCGACAATATCATCGATAATCAAAGCATTGCGCCCTTCCACACAGCCGATTAGATTCATAATTTCGGCAACACCGGGCATTGGCCGACGTTTGTCAAGAATGGCAATATCGGCATGCAGACGATCCGCTAACTGGCGCGCACGCGTTACGCCGCCCAGATCGGGAGATACTACCACGAGATCTTCGAGGTGTTTGGCGGCAAAATATTCCGCTAGAATAGGAACTCCTGGCAAATGATCCACCGGAATATCAAAAAAGCCCTGAATCTGTCCCGCATGAAGGTCCATCGTCACTAGACGGGTAATTCCCGATGTCGTCAACAGGTTGGCAATCAGTTTTGCGGTAATCGGTTCGCGTCCACGGGTTTTGCGGTCCTGCCTGGCATAGCCATAATACGGAAGCACCGCCGTAATATTACGGGCCGATGCTCTGCGGCACGCATCCGCCATAATGAGCAATTCCATGATGTTATCATTCACGGGATTACAAGTCGGCTGAATGATGAAGGCGTGCGACCCCCGAACGCTTTCTTCCAACATAACCTGTATCTCGCCGTTGTTAAACCGCCCCACGAAAGCGTTGCCTACCGTTGTACCCAGATAAGCGGCAATCTCAGCAGCTAACGCCGGATTGGCGTTGCCGGAAAAGATCAGCAGTTTCTTTTCGTCTTCCAGAATCATCATTCATCCCCCAGACTATTTTTTATTGTCAACCCAACCGGCAATATTCAACTGCCGGGCCCGACCCACTCCAAGCGCCCGCGGCGGTACATCTTTGGTAATTGTTGAGCCTGCGGCGACATACGCGCCATTGCCTACCGATACTGGCGCCACCATGTTGCTGTTGCAACCGATGAACGCATTGTCTCCGATTGAGGTCCGGTGCTTTTTCTTCCCGTCATAGTTGACGGTAATCGATCCGCAGCCAATGTTGACTCCCGATCCCATATCCGTGTCGCCGATATAGCTGAGGTGCGGCACTTTGCTTCCATGGCCGACCTGTGAATTTTTGATTTCAACAAAATTCCCGACCTTGACGCCGGACAACAATTCCGTATCCGGGCGCAGATGCGCGTACGGTCCCACGGTAACCCCATCGCCAATTTTACATTCGTGGGCATAAGAAAAGTGCAAAGTAACATCACAACCGAAAGTGCTGTCGGAAATTCGGGTATTGGGACCAATCCGACAGTTCCGCCCAATGGTTGTAGCGCCTTCAATCCAAGTAAATGGATAAATAATTGTATCTTGCCCAATGGATACTCCAGCATCAATAAACGTACTGGCCGGATCCATTATCGTTACGCCGCTTTCCATCAGTTCAACTAACTTGCGTCGTCGCAGGATTGTTTCCGCCTCCGCCAATTGAACCCGCGAGTTAATACCCAGAGTCTCCTGAAAATCTTGCACCTGAACCGCCCCCACTTTCTGATGCGTCTGCGCCAGTATGGCCAGCACATCCGTCAGGTAATACTCCTTTTGGGCATTGTTGCAGGTCAATCCATCCAACGCCGTAAAAAGGGGACCGGCCTCAAAACAATAAATTCCGGTGTTGATTTCGCCAATCTTCACTTGCTCCGGCGTAGCATCTTTTTGCTCGACGATGCCAAGCACTCCGCCAACCGCATCGCGCAGAATTCGACCATATCCTGATGGATCGGCCGGAACCGCTGTCAAAACCGTCGCAGCCGCAGCACTGCTTCGATGGGCTTCACATAAAGCTTTAAGGGTGGAAACAGTCAAGAGAGGTGTATCGCCACACAACAGCAAGATTGTGCCGGAAAAACCTCGTAGTGACTCTTTCGTTTGCAATAATGCATGCCCTGTCCCTAGCTGCTCTTTTTGCGTGACGTAGTCCGCTCCGGCGCCCATTGACGAGGCAACCTGTTCTCCACCAAATCCCACCACGACGATCCGACGAGCTGCGCCAGCTTCCCGTGCGGCATCCATTACATGCTGCAGCATCGGTTTGCCGCCAACAACATGCAACACTTTGGGCAAGGACGATTTCATGCGGGTACCTTTCCCGGCAGCCAGGATCACCGCAACCATTTCCTGCATCTGATTCTCCTCCTGAACATCTACCATTTTATATCGCGGGACGAATATCGATCTGCTTCAAAGTCTCATCGATTTTATGCAATATAAGCAGTGCCGTATAGTCTTCCACCAATTTTTTCTCCGGCTGATCCGTAGCAATCAGCACACCCGTCCCCACAACCGTTGCACCCACTTCTGCAGCCATATCAATAAGACCGCGCGCAGTGCCGCCGGCTTTCATGAAATCATCAATAACCAGTACTCGGGCTCCCGCCGGCAATGCCCGCCTTGATACCGACATGGTCTGAATCCGCCTGGCAGATCCCGTCAAGTAATTGATACTAACGGCCGATCCCTCGGTAACCTTATTGCCTTGTCTGGCAATCACCAGTGGGATGTTAAAAGCCCTGGCGGTCATCAAAGCCAAAGGAATTCCCTTTGTCTCAATGGTCAAAATATAATTGGGTGAAAGCGGTGAAAACCGTTGAAAGAAAAATTCCCCGGCCTCCACCATTCGTTCCGGGGAAAAAAGAACATCAGACATATAGAGAAACCCGCCTGGTATAATCCGATCAGGTCGTGAAAACAGACCGGCCATTCCTGTCAGGCTGGCGTGAATAGTTGCTTCCGGGCGGCAGGGAAGATATCGCACCCCTCCGGCAGCGCCGGCGATTGTCTCCAATGTCCCCATTCCTTGTGCTTCCAACGTATCTCGGATCATGGACATATCTTCGCTGAGGGTCGATTTAGCACAGCCAAAAACATCCGCGAATTCGCCAAGCGAAAACAGATGCGACGGTTTACTCGTCAGCTGCTTCGCCAAAATAACGAGACGTTCCATTCGACGGATTTTTTCCAAATCGTGTTTCCTCCTTGCGAAAAACTAATTTTCTAACAGGTTCAGCTTGACTGGCGCAGTTGTTCCATCTCAAGTAACAGAGTCTGTTCTGCATTTTCAATATGCTCACGGGCCTTTTGCTGTGCAGCTTCCGGATTGCGTTGGGCAATCGCCTCTACTAGTTGGCGGTGTTCTTCCAGCGTATTATGTAAGCGTCCCGGATAATTGATCGAGACAGAGCGGAAGCGGGCAAACTGTTCCCGCAGATTATAAATGATCCCGACAAGTCTCTCGTTGCGGCTGGCACGATAGAGAATGTCATGAAAGGCTTCATCCACTTCCACGATTTTCTGATTATTATGTTGCTCAATGTGATCCGCAATTTCGACGAGAAGGCGTTCCATCTGTTCCAGTTCATCTTCGGTAATGCGTTCAGCCGCCAGTCCAGCAGCCAAACCATCAAGGGCGGCGCGGATTTCAAACACTTCATTAATGTCCTTGAGAGACAGATTGGAAACATAAGTCCCTCGTCGCGGCAGCATGACCACGAAGCGCTCCAGTTCCAATTTGCGAATGGCCTCCCTGACTGGTGTCCGACTAACACCTAATTCCTCCGCCAATTGGATCTCCATTAAACGCTCGCCCGGGGTCAGCGCTCCATTTCGAATGGCTTCACGAAGCGTTTCGTAGACTACTTCCCGCAGCGGCTTATAGCTGTCAAGTTTTACGGGTAACAGACGGGACATTCATTTTTCCTCCCTCGCAACGGTTTCTGCAACAAAAACAGACACTCCGGCTCCAAGTGGAGCTCGCCCAGCCAGTTGCCCAGCTGAAGCCACATCCTTTGTCAGGGCAAAAACAGTGGGCCCGCTACCGGACATTAACACGCCTGCAGCCCCCGCGATTGCCAATTTTTCTTTTATTTCGGCGATCTGCGGATGCGCCGCCACACTCACGCATTCCAGATCGTTAAATAACAGTTGAGTCACCGTTTGAAAATCCTTTTGCGCAATCGCCCTGCGCATCGCCAGTATCGCCGAGCGGTTTTGTTTATTTTGCTGTTGATATTTTCCATATACCCCGGCAGTAGACACCTGCAGAGGCGGATTCGCCAGGACCACGCCGTACCCTGCAAAATCAGGCAGAGACTCCAAAATCTCTCCCCGGCCGGATGCCAGAGCGGTCCCGCCCCACAGACAAAACGGCACATCCGACCCAAGTCGGGCCGCCAATTTCTCCAGTTCGTATGGCGAAAGCGCCAAACCCCAAAGGACGTTCAGTCCTCTGAGCACTGCCGCCGCATCAGTACTCCCGCCAGCCAATCCGGCCGCCATGGGAATTCTTTTTGTCAGTTCTATATGTACGCCTTTTTCAATGCCGTATTCCTGCTGCAGCAAATCAGCGGCGCGATATGCCAAATTCGTTTTGTCACACGGAAGCTCGGCGTTATCGCAGACAAGCGTAATCTTATCGTCACGCACTGTCATTGTTACCGTGTCATGCAGACTGACCGACTGCATGATCATGGAAACTTCATGGAATCCATCCGGCCGTTTGCCAATGACCTCCAAGGCAAGATTGATTTTGGCGTAGGCTTTACGAGATAACCCGGGCTCAGCGAAGGGCATGCAACATCTCCCACTGGTCCACACCCAAAAGTGTAGATCGAACATTTTACTC
>DATMYT010000540.1:0-6653 GCA_035560855.1 Negativicutes bacterium
GCAGCGCATTTTTTGCCTCTGCGTGGTACAGTCCGCAGGCCGAAGTCACGGTCAACGGTCCGGCAGCGCGCCATTCCCGCAGAATTTTCCCCTCCCGCGTCGGTAAAAATCCGCCCGGCGCAAGCCATGCCGCAGGCAACCCCGACAGTAACGGAACGGCTGATTTTAGCAGGCTCCAGGCCCGGAGGGGGTCCGTGCCTTCGGGTTCAAGGGAATAAAACTGAAAATCCGCTTGCTCCAGCAGTGGCAAAATCGCATCGACGCGCCCATCGGTATGGAAACCGACAGTCGCGCCCGTCGCTCTTGCATCGGCGCTCAAGGTTTGATATCGCGGCAGTAAAAACTTTTCCAGTTGCCCGGGCGACATGTAGGGCCCGCCCGAATAGGCAACATCATCCGCTAACAGGATCATATCCACGCCCGCAGCAGCCCAGTCGGCGATTTCGCGCCGCGCCAGCTTCATTGCCCGGTCCAGTCCGCGTGACACTTCATCTGTCCCGCGCCCGATTTGCAGCATAGCTTCTTCCCAGCCGACTTCGATCATCCACCGTTGCCACGGACCGTTCACCACCGCTCCGGCAGTCAGTCCCACCGTATGGGCTTTGCCCGGCGCGCCCGGAAAATGGTCAAAGAAGCAAAAATCCATTTGCAGTTCCTGGGCGACGGCGACGATCTCCTCGGCGGACCCGCCATCCGGCAACGGCCAGATCTCTCCACGCGCCAGCTTTTCCTTCATCGTGAACGCCGCCCTCTCACACCAGTTTGCGCTGAATATGCACCAAGAAATCCTGGATATTGGTTACGATCGAGGTCACTTCGAGCGATCCGCGGTCCTTCAATTTATTCACAGCAAACTCCGACACATCCACACTGTAAATAAACACGGGACGCACGACACCATCCACTACCTGATAAGCAGGAGTCATGTTGCCGGTTGCGATGGAATGAAGCTGAGTCGCCAGACAAATCACTGTAGTGGCCTGCTTCGAGTACTGCCGCATCGCATTTTGGGCTGCGTACACATCAGCGACTACTTCCGGCAACGGTCCGTCATCGCGAATCGAACCGGCCAGCACCATCGGAATTCCGGTCCGTACGCAGGCGGCTACGATACTATCCTGGATTTTTTTTGCCGCCACAAATTCCGCCAGTGATTCATACTCCCGAGCCTGGTTCAGTACATCTAGATGATGATAATGACCGTTGGCGAGACTTTCCTGCGTATAGATATCCTGTCCGAGGGCCGTCTGGAACAGCGCGCCTTCCAGATCATGCGTCGCCAACGCATTTCCGGCAAGGATAGCATCGACATAGCCGTTTTCGATAAGGGAAATCATAGCTTTCTTGGAATCCCAGTCAAACACGACAGCCGGACCGAGCACCCACACAATGTGTCCGTGCTCTTTCTCATGCCGCAGCAGTTCATATAATCGGTCGTAATCGCGTGAGTAGGATGTCTCGCGGGAACGTCCGGTCCTGAACGCAAAAGTTTCGGCGTCCCCCTCCGCTTGTTGAAACCCGTTGGCATGAATAAGAATTCCTTCGCTGCCATCCTCCGTTCTGCCGGTGAAAACGCGATCACCCACCGTCAGACGACGAAACTCCTTCACTTCCAGCCGTCCGTCATCCTGCAATACAACGACTCCGTCCATGCGGCTTTGCTGCAATAAAACCCATTGGTCCTTAATCTTATAGTATTCGGGAAAAATCGTAGTAGCATGATAATTTTTCGGCGCCACCCCGGCTTTTACCACCGGCTCAGTCACCGCATCCGGACAATTGCGCAAGCTAGCGGATAAAAAGTCCGGTCCCTGATAAACGGGCATTTTGAATTTCATCGTGAACCCTCCTGTGACTCGGCCTTAAGCAGAATCTCTATCGTTCGCTGCAAAATCAGCGGCATCGCATCAAATGAATACGCGGTGCAGACCCGCTCCGACAACTTGTGCGCATCTTTGCCGTAAGGCCCGATGTTGACCACCGGCATGCTGATTGATTGGATCGCTTGCACCGGTAACCGATAGGTTAGTTGCCACGCCGGCATATTTTCGGTGAGCTTGCCCATGTGCATGGCGGCGGCAATCCCGCAATAGCTCAAGTCAGAAATATAGGGATAAAATTTGCGGGTGACAATGGGATAATCATAAACAGCCTTCGCCTCGCTGACTGCCCGGCCCACGGCGGACAGCAGCACATCGCTGCGTGCATCGCCGTCCCGGACAAAATTGTGCGGATAGTACGGCGGCGCAAAATACACCACAATCTTGGAGTTCTTGTCGGAGCAGTGTTTGTGCACTTCATCGACAATCGCCATCGACACTTCGCGATCATCGGCGTTCCGTTCCCGCAGCCGCTCGATCAAATCCGCGAGAATCCGGTCGATGTCATCGCCCAGCTCCGCTTTCACCTGCTGATAAAGCTCATCGTAGGTCAGCACGTTTGCTTCCCATGGCAAGCGCCGGAACGGAATGCGGCTCATGGCGCAGAATTTCTCATATTCTTCATTCAGATGAGCAATAACAGCCTCGAACGCTTCCACGGCCTTCCGGCGGCACTTGGCCAGCACTTCAGCCGGTTCGCTGCTGTGCGTCGGCCAGTTGAAATAAAGGTTGACCGTGTTCGCCGTCTGCACCGAATACTCCGTCTTGTTGTCGCGCTGATGCAAGCTGATGGGCGGCAATGCCACCTCACCGTCGGCAATGTCGCAGAGATCCGTGCCAAGATCGATCCGGCGCATCACCTCGGATGCCAGCAGATTGGCGTCGAGCCCGTTGAAAGGTTCTCCAACGTGAGTTTCCTCGCCGTACAGGAAAAAGCACGGCAACAGTTTGCCGGTCGTCCCGACATAGACATAGCGGTTTTCATCATCCGGATAGCGGAAGGTCATAAAATCCGTGTCGATTGCGGCAATGAATTCCCATCCCCGCTCCGCCTGCAGCTCCGCAAGGTCCTGCACAGCGGACAGCATTCCCGCCGAATTGCCTTCTTCGTCCGGCACCGCGCAGAACACCAGATTTCCCGCCAACTTCTCCGGACCTTGGGAAAAATGCTCCATCATGACCATGAGCGCTGCTACACCGGTTTTCATATCCAGAATGCCCCGACCAAGCAGCCAGTCCTCCGACAAAATTTCCGACAGCGCCGGTTCGCTGAACTTCGTCGCCGTTGCCAGCGTTTGCTTCAGTGCCGCCGGGTCCGTCGCCAGAGTCTGCAATCCGCCATAATCAGCCACGCCAACCGTGTCAATATGTCCAATGCACAGCAAGGTTTGCGTCGAAGCGGCCTGAGTTCCTTCAATCAGGGCAAATACCCCATGGCGGCCAAGTTCGTCGTCCCGTACCGGCAGAAGTCTCAAATTTTCCGGATGTTGGCGAAAGTAATCAAGCTCCGCCAAGGCATCATAGACTTTTTTCGCTACATCATTTTCACCGGCAGTGCCGACCACGCTGCGGATTTGGGTCAGCTCAACCGCCAACGCCTTGATTTTTTCTCCCATGTCCACGGATTATTTCCTCCCAATTGCGCTTATCGCCAAGCTATTTTGTCCGTTGTCCCAGCCGGTCCTGCACGAAACTCGCCACCGGCGTATGGTACAAACCCCAGGCGATAAAGCTTCCGCCCACCGTGCTGACCAAAAATGGCACGACAAAGAACATCGCACCCACCCCGGACCCCAAAAAATATTTTGCCACCGGAAAGGCAATCAAGCCGCCGATAACCCCAGTCCCGATGATTTCACCGATCACTGCGCCCCAGATGCTGTTCGTCCGGGAGTAGAAGATACCGGCCAACGCCGCGCCTATCATACTGCCGGGAAATGCCAGCAAAGACCCCGTGCCCAGAATATTGCGCAACGCCGATATGCCAAAAGCCGCGCCGACGGAATATTTTGTGCCGATCAGCACTGCCAGCAGCACGTTGATGGCATGTTGCACCGGGAAACACTTGGCCACCCCCACCGGAATATACACCAAGTGGGCGGATAGCACCCCAACCGCCATAAACAACGCCGTAAACGTCAGTTTTCTTGTTTCCATCGTGATTCCTCCGTTTCATGATGCCCTAAAATACAAGAGGCGCATCCCCATAGGAATGCGCCGTTCGTCGCTACCGCAATTTTTCGCTGTTCCTACGCTGGTATTATCCAGATCAGGTCAAGGGTAACAGACCCTGCGTCTGACTCTCAGCCGGCCGCTCCGGCTCCCCTAGCTTCACTTCTTTTATTATGTTTCTATCTTATCACTTCAGGTTGGGTTCGACAAGATGATCGACCTCGCGCAAAACAGCCATCATCTGGCGGCTGATGCACTCGTTGCCGGCAACGATGGAAACCTTGCGGTCGTTGCGGAACGGCCATACCACGCCGCCCGCTTCTTTTACCATTAGCCTCGCCGCTGCCGCATCCCACGGCGACAGATTCATCTCCCAAAAACCGTCGAAGCTGCCGGAAGCAACGCAGGCCAAATCATAGGCGGCTGCGCCCATGCGCCGGATAGCCCGCGTTTTGGTAGCCATGCTGATAAAATAGTCAATGTTGTTCGCAGGATGAGTCGCGATATCGTAAGGAAACCCTGTCGCCAGTACGCATTCGATCAGTTCCGTCTTATCGCCGATCTGCAGGCGTTTGCCGTTGAGGTACGCGCCCTGTCCCCGAATCGCGGTAAACATCTCATCGGTCACCGGCTCGTACACGATGCCGAGAACCTGATCCTGCCGGTGTTCCAAGGCAATCGAAACGGCGAAAATCGGCAATCCCTGCGCATAATTCGTCGTCCCGTCGAGAGGGTCAATGACCCAACGATATTCCGACTCCTGCCCGGATACGCCGGACTCTTCCGCCAGAATGGCGTGGTCGGGGTATTCCTGCCGCAGATAGCCGACGATGATATCATCCGATCGACGGTCGATTTCCGTCACCAGATCGATACTGGTAGATTTGCGGTCCATCACCAGATCTCGACGGCCCAGATTTTCGCGCTGCATCGCCCCGACTTTGCGGGCCACTGCCTGCAATGCGTCCGATGCTTTTTCCAATGAAAACATTGTTTCTCCTTACTGACCTCCAGTTCTAAAGGTCGTCAACTTTTCGCCAGCTGCCCGCACGGGATTTGACCGGGCAGGGCCGCCGCAATTCCGTGAGCGCATCCTCAACATATTCCCTCTCACGCATCCCCATCAAAACGGAGGAAATCCCCGCCGTGGAGCGAATCGCACGCAGTGCGATTTGGCTCAAAGTCTTAGCTTCGCTCCAGTCTTCATCCTGCTCCGCGATCTTGTCACGAAATCGGCGGGCCTGCACTACGCCTTCGCCGTAATAATGTTTCTCCGACAATCGCACCAGGCGACCGTCAACGATGGCGTTCAAGGGACGATTGATAAGCACCGCGAGCTTTTTCTCCGCTGCAAATTCCAGTAGACTTTGCCCGGTCGGCTGATTATGTCGCAAGACAGCTCCAGTCTCTAACAAATTCAGCGGAAATTCAATAACCCGAAATCTGTGAGTGTTCGAAATCTCTTCCGCGATATCCCAAACTGTCGCCAACGACGTAAAATTATAGTCGTCCGCCTCGCCAGGAAAGGTGTTGGAACTGATGCCATACGATGAAATGCGTCCCGCAACGACTTCCTGTTCCAGATGCAAAAATGCTTGCCGAATTCGCCGGTAATATTCCTCACGGGCCTGCGCAACAGGAATTCCTTCTGACTTGGCCGCATTCAGGTAATACTCCGGATTGTGAAGCAGACAGCAGTCCAGACTTTTTAGCTTCAGCCGTGCGAGGCTACGCGTGATCTGGTCTGCGAGAAACTCCGGGTGAATGCAATGCTCCAGATCCGGCCCCGCCAAAACCAGATCGAAAAAAGGGCGTCCGGCCTCTTTTCGCTTCTGACTGAGCTGGTAATTCTCGCCCTGCAAATAGCCTGCTTTGGAAACCACGACTACCTGCTCACGGCCAATATCGCCCTGTGCAATCAATTTTTCCAGAACCTGGCCGATCAACTGTTCCGATCCACCGTCTGTATAGTTGGCGCTGGTATCGATCAAATTGATTCCTGTACGCAGCGAGTAGGTCAGCGCTTCTTCATGGGAAGGCTCTGACGCCTCAATCCGGTAGCTGCCAAAACCAGCCGCGCTTACCAGCAGACCTGTTGAACCAAGCACTGCATAAGACAACTCCTGATGCGTCGCGGCGTATCGTTCGGTTCCGTTTTGAGTCGCTACTCCAGCGATGGCCTTTGTCTGCGCCATAGTACGCTCTTAAGCCTTGCGCGCGATCAGCTCGATTTCGACCTGGGCGCCGATCGGCAAAGCAGCAACCGCCACTGTCGAACGCGCCGGATAAGGAGCGGAAAACTTGGTGGCGTAAACTTTATTCATAGCGGCAAAGTCGCCCATGTTGGTCAGAAACACATTGGCCTTGATGACATCGGCTTCCGTCAGTCCGGCGGACGCCAGCACATTGAACAGATTTTGGAAGCATTGTTCAGTCTGGGCGGCAATGTCGCCTTCAACAAGTTTGCCTGTGGCCGAATCCAAAGGGGTCTGCCCTGACAAAAAGATCAGGTCTCCGGCTTCCACGGCATGGGAATAAGGTCCGACAGCGGTTGCTCCGGCGGCGGTAAATGATTTTCTTGGCATAATAACATCTCTCCTC
>DATMYT010000541.1:0-2204 GCA_035560855.1 Negativicutes bacterium
GGAGTGATGAATATGAAAATTTTGTTTGTGTCGATTTTAGCTTTTCTGTTGGGTTTCTGTGGACCGGTTTTGGCCGCGGAATCCATTCCACTGCCACCCAATATTGATATTGTTAAACCAGGATCGGATGTATCTCCGGAACATGCAGTGTTCAGCGGCAAATGGTCCGGTAGTTGGGATAATAATTGTCAGGTGATTATTGTAGTTGAATCCATCGACAATTTAGGCAGGGCAAGAATTATATTTGCGCAAGGACCATGGCCATGGACGGGTAAAGGTCCGAGTCCGAATCGTCCTTTATCGGAACGCCTAGAGGCCCGGTTTGTGTCTAATACTATGTCATTTCGTCGGGATGCTGGTAAACTGTTATATGAGGCTTATTTGAATACGGCAGATGGAACGTTACGGGTCAATAGAACCGATATTCAAGATAAATACAACAAGTTGAACGCTGCAAAGCTGACTAGATCAGAATAACGGGGAAATACGCGTGCGATCTGTTCCTTTCGGATTATATAGAAGAACGAGGGGCTATGTGAAACGTATTATTTGTTTTCGCAAAGCCTCTTGTTTATTTGTTAACCAATCCAATCCTAAACATGCAGGAACATGGCAACATATATGGAACCTGAAAAACGATTTACTGACGTGATAAGGGCCGAAGAGGCTTTGAACAAATGATGCAAAGAGTTTGGTTACAGGATTTGCGGGCATGAGCGTAGAATTGTAGTTAAGGTTATTTGCTAAAAAGATAAGAGGGAGTCTGATCGTTCGTATGAAAAAAATGATGTCGCGTAGTCTGTTGGTTTTCGTTTGCTGGTCCCTTCTCCTTAGTGTCGCCTTTGCCGAAGTGAAGATTGATACCGCCGTTTCCGATCCGGCCAATACCGCGCCCAAGAAAAAAATCGCACTTTTATTTGTGAACAACGCCAAAGCCACTTTCGATGGGGAACTCAATGCGATGGTGATGGAAAATTTTGATGCAATCCTCAAGCCTAAATATGAAGTGTTGCCGGGGACCAAATACATCGAGCTCCTGAACAAAGTCGGGATCGCCGACATCACAACTGCTGAAAGAGCGGATATTATGTCCGTCGTTAAAGGCGAGGACGTTGATTATATATTTTTTGCTGAACTGCAACCGTTTGTGCGCAAAGAGAAAATAACCTACTTCACGTACGGACTGGAGATGACGGCCATCGTGCCGGTCAAAATCATTGATGTGAAGCAGAACGTCTATATTTACAACGGAAAATTCACCGAACTGGCCAAAGACAGCAGCGCCTTCGGTGGTATCGGCAATAAGTCGGTAGCCCTCAAAGCCTTGCGTAGTACCCTGGATAAAATGAATTCAGTTGTTGACGTCCGTCTGCCGTGAGGCTGGTGAAAATTCTGCTGCTGGCACTGCTGGGGGCGGTATTGTTGCCTGCAATGATGTTGCCGCAGGTCACCGCCCTAGCTCAACCGCGCGAACAGGCTTCGGTCGTTGTGGTGTTCGTGGACCGGGTGACGCAGGGCGAAAAAGAGTGGGTCACCACACGAATCCGTGATTTTCTGGGGAACAAAGTCAACGGTCTATACCGCGTTGTTCCAGGAGCTTCTTTTGAAGCCGGAGTAAAACGCTTGAATGCAGACAATGGGGCGGACGAAAAAGCCCTGTTCCTGCTTTTGGCGGATGCAGGCGCAGACTATGCGTTGGTAGCCGAGCTGACCAATCTGAAAGAAAGCGGCAGTATGGGAATGTTTCGATCTGCCAAAAATGCCAATGTCGGATTGAATGTGAAAATACTGGACCTCGTGAACGGCGGATTTCTCAAACAGGGACGGTTCACCGGCCAAGCTATCGATGATAACACCGTAATTTCGGTCGAAGACCGGCTTGTGGCGCTATTCACGATCAACAGCCAGGAAATTACGGCCAGCGCACTCGACAAACTGCTGTTTCAGGTCGGAGAGATCATCTCCTTCAATCTGCCGTTGGCGCCGCCGGTGAAGAAACCCTAACGAAGAGCGATGGCGAGAGCAGCGAGCTGAAAAACGACGAAGAAGAATAACTTATGGCTGCGGAGACGGGAACTGCTCAGGACGAGCGGTTTTCCGCCTCCTTTTTTTGCTCGTATTGTTAGCTTTAAAACTAATAATACGTAACAAAAATGATAATTTACAAAACATTCGCAATGTCGTTATTATAGACGTAATGAAAA
>DATMYT010000542.1:0-8080 GCA_035560855.1 Negativicutes bacterium
GTTATCTTATATCTTGCTTAAACTGCAAGTCAATATTGACTCATTGTATTTTTTATTCCTAACCTCGCTTCTCATAAAAATTGCCCGGTCACCTGACCGGGCAATGAAATCTCTAACAACCCTAGTTATTCAACCACACAATTATTCTCTCGCAGGACCGCAGGCCAGTAGCTCACCGACAGCCTCTTCCGTTGAATTTACAATCGATCCATTAACTAGAAGCTCATAAACCACTGCGATATCATCGGCAGGTACTCTGTCCTCATCCAAATGAGGTACCGACCTGCGAACTGCCTGATAAGCTGCGCGAACACCTGTTCCTGGCTCAATTGGTTTCAGAAAATCCAATCCCTGAGCTGCAACCAACATCTCAATCGCAACAACGTAACGCACATTTTCGAGAATCTCCCGCGCCTGCCGGGCGGCAATGGTCCCCATGCTGACATGATCTTCCTGGTTAGCCGAAGTAGGGATGGAATCAACACAGGCAGGGTGGGCCAGCACCTTGTTTTCCGAAACAAGAGCCGCTGCCGTATACTGCGTAATCATCAGACCGGAGTCTACACCAGGATATGCGGTAAGAAACGGCGGAAGATCACTCAAGTGGGCATCCAACATCCGGTTGACCCGCCGTTCAGAGATGCTGCCAATCTCAGCCAGTGCAGTTTTCATATAGTCCATAACAAGCGCTACCGGTTGTCCGTGAAAATTCCCGCCGGAAATGACTTCCCCCGTATCAGGAAAAATCAGAGGATTATCTGTTGCAGAATTCATTTCAATGTTCAAAGTTTCCAGGGTTCTCATCACAGCATCCTTAGAAGCCCCATGAACTTGGGGAACGCACCGTAGGGAGTAAGCATCCTGCACTTTTCCGCAGTGCTCGTGCGACTCCATAATTCGGCTATCATCCGTGAGGCGCAAGAGGTTGGAGCAAGTAGCCAATTGTCCCGGATGTGGACGAATCCGGCTGATTCGTTCATCAAAAGCCGTCCGCGTCCCTCTCAATGCTTCCAGCGACATGGCTGACGCAATATCTGCAGCTTTCATTAAGTTTGCCGCATCGTGCCAAACCAATGCGCCAACTGCTGTCATAATCTGAGTGCCATTAATCAGCGCAAGGCCTTCCTTCCCGCCTAATGCTATCGGTTGCAATTCTACGGCCGCCAAGGCCTCCGTTCCAGGTACGCACTTTCCCTGCCAAAAAGCTTTTCCTTCCCCCATCATCACCAGCGCAATGTGCGACAGCGGCGACAAATCACCGCTTGCGCCAACTGATCCTTTGCTTGGAACGGCTGGATACACACGCCTGTTTAGCATTGCCAATAACATATCCATTGTTTCCGGGCGTATGCCGGAATAGCCCTTGGTCAACGAATTGGCCCGCAGAAGCATTGCTGCACGGACTACGTCCTCGGGTAAACACTCTCCCACACCCGCGGCATGACTCAAAATCAAGTTTCGTTGCAACTTTTCCCGTTCTGCTGGCGAAATCCAGATGCGGCTAAGGTCGCCAAACCCAGTAGAAATTCCATACACTGGCTTTTCCGAATTCAACAGTTTTTCTACCACCGCCCGGCTTGCTTCTACTTGTTGCCGTCCTGCCGCGCTCATGCCTACCTCTTCAAATTGTCGGGCCACCCGGACGACTTCATCCATTGTAAGTGAATTTCCATCAATATTGATCATTTTTTCTCCCTTTGCTTTCAACGCTTAATCCGTAGCCGACACCGCTCCTGTCACGGCGCCAGCGCCAAGGCATAAATAAAGGCTACCACTCCGGTTGCTCCAGCCGCAGCTCCACCATACCAGTACACATGATTTTTGCTGATAGAAGCCAGTGAAGAGAGTAATATACCGATTTGCAACAATATCAAGGCTTCGCCAAAACGGACGCCATGTTTCTGATATTGATCCCGTGTCGCTTCAAGCTTTTTGGCGTCTCCCATGATTTCATTTTTTTCTTTTTTATAGCGAGCAACTTCCTGATCGTACTCAGTAATTTTTTTCTGGTAAGATGCTTCGAGCTGGGGAGCTGCCTGCCGCGCCAGATCCAATGCATCCCGCTGAGTCTGATAAGCGGTTTCCTTGATGCTTTTTGCTTGATAGAAAGCCCATTGATCCGATGCCTGGCTTTGTGCCAACACCATTTTGGTACTATATCCACCAGCTTTAAATGACGCTAGCGTTGCACATACCGCCAAAATCAAGGTAGTTATTGCGATAAGTGTAGGAATCCGGTCTTTCCAGGTTTTCTTTGTCTGTGCAACCGCCTCGACAGTTGCTTTGTTTTCAAGAGGCATTCAGTAAGTTCACCCTTCCTTTGGCCTGAGGCCAAAATGTTTTTAACTTATTTTACCACAACCATTCTTGCACAGGCAAAAAAACAGGGCTGCCAGTACAGACAGCCCTGTTTTTAACTAATCCAGTGGCTTACAGGTTGGCGACAATAGCCGCTCCGAACTCAGAAGTTTTAACTTCTTTTGCTCCATCCATGCCGCGAGCCAAATCATAGGTCACAGTTTTTTGCGAAATAGCCTTGGCCAACGCCGCTTCAATCAATTGGCCGGCTTCCGCCCAACCCATGTACTCCAACATCATGACTCCCGATAATATAACTGACCCCGGATTCACTTTGTCCATCCCTGCATATTTGGGCGCATTACCGTGTGTAGCTTCGAAAATCGCTGCATTGTCGCCAATATTGGCGCCGGGAGCCATCCCCAGTCCGCCTACTTGAGCGGCCATTGCATCAGACAAATAGTCTCCATTCAGATTGGGGCACACCAACACTTCATATTCCTTGGGCCGCAGCAAAATCTGTTGGAACATATTGTCGGCGATGCGGTCATTGATAATGATTTTCCCATCAACCGGAGCTCCTTTTGTCACAGCATCTTCCGTTACAGTCACCTCGGCGAATTCCTTTCCGGCCAATTCGTAGCACCAAGTTTTAAAAGCGCCCTCCGTGTATTTCATAATGTTACCTTTATGAACAATAGTCACAGTTTTTCGTCCATGAGCTACCGCATACTGCAAGGCTCGGCGCATTATCCGTTCCGTTCCCGCCCGACTGATGAATTTAATGCCAATCCCAGACTCCTCCGGAATCCGGCAATGCATTTCATCATTTAAAAAATGCCGGACAGCCTCCACTTTATCAGTACCGGCAGCCCACTCAATTCCAGAGTAATTATCTTCAATGTTTTCTCTAAAAATCACTGCATTGACCCACTCCGGATGTACGACAGGGCTGGGCGTTCCCGGCACCCATTTTACGGGACGGATACAGGCATACAAATCAAGTTCCTGTCGCAATGTAACGTTGATACTGCGAAAGCCACCGCCAATCGGCGTTCCGAGTGGCCCCTTGATTGCAACCACATACTCACGTATCTTTTCTAAGGTTTCCTTGGGAAGCCACTCCCCAGTCACACGATGGGCCTTCTCCGCCGCAAGTATTTCCAACCATTCAATGCGACGTTTCCCCCCGTAAGCCTTTTCAACTCCTGCATCCAGTACTTTTTGCGCCGCTGCCCAGATATCCGGTCCGGTTCCATCCCCTTCGATGTAGCAAATAACTGGATGGTTGGGAACTTGCAATTTTCCGTTGTTAATGGTTATCTTTTCGCTCACTGTTATTTCCTCCGTTTTATTCAACTCATCCAAATCCCCTCGAAGCCTGCCGCCCAATTTATTTATACAGCAGCAGAATCATCGTAACAATACAAGCCAGTACCATCCCTGGCGCATTTCGTTTCGCAGTCTCCATAGGACTTACCCCCGCAATAGTAGAGCAAATGATTAATCCGCCGGCCACAGGGGACATTGATCGGCCCAAGGCGCCGCCAATTGCCGCCATACTGCCCATATCAATCGCCGCCAATCCAAATTTCGCCGCGTCCACCGTCACAGCCTTGTTAAAGGCAACTGCAGCCGCATCGCCGGACCCGCTCATCACTGCAAGCAAAAAAGGTCCAAATGCCGAACTGACTTTTGCGATAGATGGATTGCTGATCATGAAAGTGGTCAAAGCTTTAATCAGCCCCACTGCATTCATGCCGCCGACAAAAACCAAGGCACAAATAATAATTCCGAAAATATGACCGAACGAATCTCCCACTCCGTGCCAAAATTCTTTGGAAATCTTAGCTGGGCTAACCCGTGTCACAAGAAACGCACAGAACACCCCAATGATCATCGCATGAGAAATTCCAAGTTGCTGAAAGGCCGGCACCAGTTTCATATTACCCAGGATCAGCACCGCCAGTGGAATCACCGGCACAATGGCCCGTAAAAAATTCACTTTGAAATCAGCTGTAGTATCAATGGCATTTGCACCGGTTGCCAGGCAGTTTTTGTTTTCTTTGCGAATATAGGCATAAGCCAACAAACTGAACCCGCCGATAATTCCCGACAATAACAGGGGAAAGAAATGATTGGAAACCACATTCATTGGTGATGCCTTGGCAACATCAGCCACAATGGCAATCTGGGCATAGCCGGGATTAAACATCGCCCCATAAGTTCCAGCATACACGCTCGCAGCGGCAATCGCCGGATGAATCCCCGCCGCCATCAGCAATGGAATAATGATGGTGCCAACGGCCGCCGAACAACCAGCTGAGCTGGTAATGGATGTATTAATAAAAAACGTCACCAATGTAGCCCCTGGAATGAGCAAGGGCCCCACTCGTTTTAATCCTTTGGCCAGCCATTGAATCAAGTGTTTGTCGCATTCCGTAAGTTTCATAACCATGGCAAAGCCCATTACGCTGATGATTGATTCAAACAGTCGGTTTTCCTGCATCGCATGCGAAAAAGCCTTGAAACCGGCCATCGGATCTCCGGCCATAACTGCCATGAGCATGCCGGAACAAAAGAGGACCAGACGAGTTTCGTATTGTTTCACCATCAGATAAACCGTCGCCAGAACAACAATACCACCGATCGCTACCAACATTTCACAACAGCTCCTTCACGTTTTTTTTGGGAGACATCCATAGTCCACGATACGTGTTGATCGATCGCCCCCTTTTTTTACATACTGCTTTCTTGCAACCCTTATTATCTCACTACTCACTTTATTGTCCGTTCACGGTATCCGGTATCCCAAAAAAACACGCAAAGAATATTTGCACTTTTACTCTGTACTTACTTCGCCATAAAACTCAATAACGTATCGCGCGCTGCTTGAATATGACGCCGCACCAACCCTTCTGCCCTGTCTGCATCACGGGAAAGAATCGCCGCAAAAATTTCCTGATGCTCTCGTACTGCCTGTTCTCGGCGGTCTGGATTGGAAAGGTTGAATTTTCGATAACTCCGCAACGATTCCTGCAAAGAATTCACAAACACACGCAGTCGCTTCATTTGGCTGGCATTCAATAAAATCATGTCAAATTCACGTAATCCTGCTATCACGTCAGTAACACGCTGCTCCTGCTGCGCACAGTTTGTTTTTTCAACCACCAAACGCAGAACATCAATGTCAGCATCTGTCAGATGTGATACGCTGCGGCGAACTGCCAATGCCTCCAACATTTCCCGCAAAACATAGACTTCTTCAATATCCTCAGGATTGACGCCTTTAACGATATCTCCCCGACGCGGTAAATATTCCAAAAACTCTTCCGTCTCAAGCTTTCGCAGAGCTTCCCGAATGGGTGTCCGGCTGGCCCGAAATTTTTCCGCCAAGTCTCTCTCTACCAATCTTTCACCGGGTTTCAGACGTCCATCCAGAATCGCTTCCCGCAAATATTCATAAATAATTTCACGAATTGGTTTTGTATTAGTCAGCTCTGGCGGAATAGAAAAATCGTCCACCAATGTTCCTCCTATATGTGCTTATACTTTAACGCGCTTTCCTAGTTGCAACGGCTCTATGCATTTTTTCGCATCCGGTATCCCAGACTTTATTTTCTGTTAATTCTTCATTCCGTCAAAATACTCCTGCTGATTTTTTGGGTTCAGCATTATTTATTTTAAACCTGCTTATATGGTTTGCGTAATTCAAAAAACTCGCGATGATGAGCGATAAATTCCGCCTTAATACTTTCAAGCCGCTGTGCGTGCTCCCCCATTCCTTCTAGGGAATAGCGAAAGGGTTCCGTAATATTCCACTCACAGTTCAAAGGGCCTCCTTTGACAAAAGGTGCAGCAATTCTCCCCGTAGCACCACAAATTACACAACGTATGGCTCCGTGCCCCGAAAGTCTGATCATTCCGCTGCCGCAGCAACCGCAAACAATATCATCCTTGTTTGTTGCTTGTCGAACTGCAAGGTTTTTTTCTGTTTTCATCGAACCTTCCGTTTGAGGCAACAATAGACTTGCCATATCCCGAGCCTGCGCCAAAACATCCGGACGGACAGCTTCACCGGGATTGGCGGCATGAACCGGCAATACGCCGACAACATTGAGATGCAGGAACCTCGCAAAACTCACAGTAGCTTCAATTCCATATCCCTGCCAGCCTTCAACTCCATAAGGAATAGCGACCACACACTGGCGTCCGCTGTATTGCTTTGCTTCATTTAGCACACTGATAAGCCGATCACATAGCAATTTTAACCGCGTATGCATACCGAGAAAATAAACCGGGGAAGCGATAATTACCGCGTCAGCCTCCCTGACCTGTTGCAAAAAAGCATCAAAATCATCCTTAATCACACAGTCCTTGCCTGCCGGCAAGCAGGCGTAACAAGCTCGACAAGGTTCAATGTTAAAATCCGCCAGTCGAATCAGTCTCTTATCCACTGATTCAGGCAATGCTGATAACATTTCCTTAGCCAGTATCTCCGAGTTTCCCGCGCGTCGTGTTGATGTTACAATCGCCAGCACTTTCATAATGCATTTTCCTCGCTGTTTTTTTTATTTTCCCCATTCCTATTGCCCAATCGCAAAATTTTCGCAAGCAATGCTGCTGGCAGATCTTTTTCATCGATCCTTTCCCGCTGCAAACTTTCTCCAGCAATCAGAAAAACAGGGCGTTTCTCGTCCAAAAATTGTTTTTGCACGCATCCAACAGGACATCCATTAAGGAGAATGACGGCATCATAGACGTCTTCATTCATTGAAACCAGTTCCCAGTCCGGATGAACGCCAACCAACAACGAGGCCAGCTTTCCCACTAGATTCGCCCGGTCGATCGCCGGGTTGCATCCGCCGCAAAACTTGACAGCAATCCTCATCATCACTCTACTGTGCGGTCCAGCCGCCATCGACAGTCAGCGTCTGGCCGGTCATATAGTCGGATGCCTCCGATGCCAGAAAAAGCACCGCGCCCACCATGTCAGAAACTTGTCCCAAACGCCCGGCAGGAATTTTGCGCAATGTGGCGTTGAAAATTTTCTCGTCTTTCATGGCTTCCTCATTAATCGAGGTTAATACAAAACCAGGGCACAGGGCGTTGACCTGAATGTTGTACTGAGCCCATTCCAGCGCCAAAGCGCGGGTCACGCCAATGACACCTGATTTTGCCGCGCAATAGGTCAAGGTCAGCTTTTGTCCTACCTGCCCCATAATGGACGCAGTGTTGATGACTTTGCCCCGTTGCTGCCGAATCATACGTTGTCCCGCCCGCTGCGAGCAAAAGAACACACTCTTCAAGTCAAGGTCCAGCACCTGATCCCACTCAGCCTCAGTAATATCCTCCGCCTTGTGGGTCAAAGCCCCTCCAGCATTGTTCACCAGAATATCGATGCGCCCGAAAGCTTCTTCCGTTTTTCGCATCAGTTCTTCCACTTCAACCACTTTTGTTACATCAGTCGGTGCCGACAATGTGATCATGCCCATTGCCTTTAATTCAGCCGCTACTCGTTCACACTCCACAGGATTACGCCCCACAACAACTACCGCGGCGCCCGCTTTTCCCAGGCATTCCGCAATTCCTCTGCCTATGCCGCGTGTTGAGCCGGTCACAACGGCTACCCGTCCTGTCAAATCAAACAAATCCATTGTCATTATTTTCCCCTCCTGGCACCTGTTCAAGCATCTTTCACATCCCGCTCTTGACTTCAACCAACTTATTTTTTTGTGTGTCAATCCGTTGAGAAACGAATAGTTTTGACAATTATTATTTC
>DATMYT010000543.1:0-15307 GCA_035560855.1 Negativicutes bacterium
ACTTTCTGTGGGTGTTGAAACCGTTTTGGGCGTAGCGATTGCGCTGATTTTGAACCGGGAATTCTGGGGGAAGGGAGTTGCCAAAACAATCTTGTTGTTGCCGATGGTTGCTACCCCTGTCGCAATCGGTTTGGCCTGGACGTTGTTTTATGAACCGACCATCGGTTTGGCTAATTATACGCTGAAAGGGCTGGGTTTTGTCGGTAGTAATTGGTTGGCTTCCAAAGACATGGTGATTCCCGCGTTGGCAATCGTTGATATTTGGGAATGGACGCCAATGATTGCGCTTATCGTGCTGGCTGGGCTGGCATCTTTACCGACCGAACCGTTCGAAGCGGCCAAAGTGGATGGTGCTACAACAATTCAAGTTTTTCGATATATTACACTGCCGTTACTATATCCGACGATTTTGATTGCGGTCGTCCTTCGAAGTATTGATGCTTTCAAAACATTTGACATCATTTATACAATGACAGCTGGGGGCCCAGGGTTTGCATCGGAAACACTTAATATATATGCGTATACTTTAGGCTTTGGATATTTTCGATTTGGGATGGCCTCCTCGGCGCTGGTCGCCTTGTTGGCGATCGTACTTGGATTCAGCATTCTGACACTTTGGGTGAGAAAGATGTGGGAAGTATAATGGATGATAAACAAGGTTTAAAATCGAAAATTCTCTGGTATCTGCTGGTATTGATTTTTATTATGCCATTCCTATTTCCTCTAGTATGGATACTAATGGCTTCTTTCAAGACACAGGCCCAGATTGTGGCGATGCCACCTGTTTGGTTTTTCACGCCAACATTGGAGAACTATCAAAAAGTATTTATTGATCAGGATTTTGGTCGATTTCTGCTCAATAGTTCTATCATTGCCGTAGGATCGACCGTTTTGTCCTTGATTTTAGGGCTGCCGGCTGCCTACACCATATCTCGTTATAAACAGCGGGGCTTGGGGATTTTTATTTTACTGGCCCGCTTGATGCCTGGCATATCTTATCTGATTCCCTGGTTTATTTTATTTTCAAAGCTGCGGCTGGTTGATACATACACTTCTCTAATCGCTAGTCACATGTTAGTGGGGATGCCCCTGATCATTTGGATCATGATTAATTATTTTGACGCTTTGCCCAAAGAGCTCGAAGAAGCTGCGCAGGTTGATGGATGTACTTTGCAGGGGGCTTTCTTCCGTGTAGTTCTGCCACTGTCCGGCCCAGGTATTTTAACGGCATCGACATTGGCGTTCCTGTTTTCTTGGAACAATTTTATGTTTGCATTAGTACTGAGCGCTGATCGGACCAAGACTTTGCCGATTGCGATTTACAGCTTTGTTTCTTATGCGGAAGTCAGTTGGGGAAGCGTTATGGCTGCCGCCGTGGTGATAATTGCTCCGGCTATTATTCTGACTATGGTTTTCCAACGTTATGTCATCAAGGGTCTTACAATGGGGGCTGTTAAAGGATAATTTTGAAAAGCGGGGTAGCATGATGGGAAAAGTTGTATTAGAACATGTAACCAAAAAGTTTGGCCACGTTACGGCGGTCAATGATTTTAATATCGAGATTGACGATAATGAATTTATAGTTATCGTAGGCCCGTCCGGGTGTGGTAAATCAACGGTCCTGCGGATGATTGCCGGATTGGAAATGCAAACCTCTGGTAATATCAATATTGCAGGCGACTTGGTAAATAACAAGCCCCCTCGTGATCGTAACATCGCTATGGTATTTCAAAATTATGCCTTGTATCCTCATATGAATGTTTATGAGAACATGGCCTTTGGTCTTTCCCTGCATGGCATGCCAAAAGACCAGATCGATGTCAAGGTGAAAGAGGCCGCTGAAATTTTAAGTATCAATGAGTTGCTGAACCGAAAACCCAAGGAGCTTTCAGGTGGTCAGCGTCAACGGGTTGCTTTGGGCCGAGCGATTGTGCGCGAGCCGGAAGTTTTTCTGATGGATGAGCCTCTTTCTAATCTCGACGCCAAACTGAGGGTTCAGACGCGCGCGGAAATTTCAAAACTGCATGCTCGTCTCAATGTAACAACAATTTATGTTACACATGATCAAATTGAAGCTATGACAATGGCTGACCGTATCGTAGTCATCAAGGATGGGATCATCCAACAAGTCGCCGATCCTCAAACACTATACGATGCTCCGGCCAATCAATTCGTAGCCGGATTTATTGGTACCCCGCCAATGAATTTTTTTCGCTGCCATTTAGTCAAAAAAGATGGAACGCTTCATCTGAAAGCAAACGGGATAGAGTTACCAATTTCATCTGACTGGATGACTTCTCTTGAGTCGTTCGTGGACCAGGAACTGATTCTCGGAGTACGACCGGAAAATGCTGAAATTTGTGATTCCGCGACCGGGAATATTAAAGCCGTAGTGGACGTAGTAGAGCCAATGGGATCGGAAACCTATCTGCATTTGAATATTGGCGGACAAAAAGCTATTATTCGGGTAGCTCCTGACTGTAGACCAATGCTAGGCGCTACCGTTGGATTGAGCGCAAACCTGGAGCGCATTCATTTATTTAGAACTGATACAGGTGAAACGTTAATCAAATGAGACGCGTCTTTCTGAGTCGACTAATCCCTTGGCGCTCAAGGTAGCGGCTGTTTGCATTTGCAACCAAAGGCAGTCCCAAATTTAAAGGTAAATTAATTTATGTTGACAAACGACAGAAACCTTGGGATAATGTATACAATCTTACAGCGGAGATGAGTTGCAGCCTATATTGTTGATTGTTTGTAAAGTTTGCGGATTCTACAAGAGACATTTACACTATATTATATTGCGACAGTGATGATTGGGAACAAACTCTTGGAACTTTCGTTTCAGAAAGCCGGTGGTAGCTGTGAACCGGTACGGAACCACGAGTGAACTCACCCATGAACTTTTCGTCTGAACCTGCGTACAGGATTAGGACAAAGCGGCGCCGACCGTTATCCGGAAGTCGACATTGTCGGCGCAACGAGTAGAATGTAGGGTGGTACCGCGTTGATTCGCCCCTATCGACACAATTTTTTTGTGTCGATAGGGGTTTCTTATATCTAGGACTCAATCGAAGAAAATAATAAAAAAGGCGGGGGAAAAATGATTAGCACAATGAAAAAATGGACAGTGGGAGTTATGGTTGGCATGATGGCATTGAGTGTGGTTGGCTGTGGCAACGACAGCAAACCAGCCGCCACAGGCGGTGCTCCGGCAAATGCAGCCAGCGCCAAAATCGGTGTAATATCTTACCTCTCCGGCGGAGGAGCTGCCTATGGAGAAGCCATCCGGCAAGGATTGGAATTGGCAAGAGATGAAATCAATGCCCAAGGAAAAACGAAAATTGAGCTTGTTTTTGAGGACTCCAAAGGCGAAAAAAATGAAGCGATCAATGCCACTAACAAGCTGATCCACAAGGACAACGTTGTTGCTATTATTGGTCCCACCTTAAGCGGCGAGATGTTTGCCGTTGGACCGATAACAAATCAGGCTGGCGTTCCCATCATGGGAACTTCGACTACGGCAGAAGGTGTAACGGATATTGGCGATTTTGTTTTCCGTAACGCTTTGCCTGAATCTTTGGCAATTCCTCATGCGGTAAAAAAGGCCAAAGAGAAGTACGGTTTGAAGAAAGTTGCCATAATGTATTCAAACAATAACGATTGGGCTGTGTCAGGCTTTAAGACGTTTGAGAAGAGTCTGAAAGACAACGGGATCGAAACCATCACGATTGAAACTTTCGCTGATAAGGACACTGATTTTTCCGCCCAATTGACGAAAATCGCCACATTAAAACCAGACGCGATTATGGTGGCTTCGTTATATCAGGAGGCAGCACTGATTCTCAAAAAAGCCCGGGAAATCGGAATTAATGTTCCGGTTGTCGGCAATAATGGGTTTAACTCGCCGCAATTGATCAAATCGGCAGGTAAGGCGGCGGATGGTTCCATTATGGCCAGTCCTTGGTTCCCAGGAAAAGAAGACGCAAATGTGAAAAAATTTGTTGCAGCGTATAAGGAAAGATTCAAAAAGGAACCGGACCAGTTTGCGGCGCAGGCCTATGATGCATTGAAGATTATTGCTTCAGCGCTGGAAAAATCCGGCTCGAATTCGGACCGAAAAAAATTGCGGGACAGCTTGGCAACAATCAAAGATTTCCCTGGCGTGACCGGCAAGTTTGCCTTTGATGCTCAACGAAATCCAGCAATGGACGTTACGGTGCTAATTGTAAAAGATGGTCAGTTCATAGAATTGAAATAAAATCTACTATTTAATTGATTTTTTGTGAGGAGGTGATGGGAATGTTTTGGCAACAGGTAGTTAACGGAGTTACACTGGGGAGCACATATGCATTGATTGCCCTGGGATACACATTGATTTTCGGCGTGCTTAATATCGTAAACATGGCGCACGGGGAAATCTTCATGTTTGGCGCTTTTGCCGGCTTGGTGCTGGCAACAAAGTTCAACCTCAATATCTTCCTCGCCATGGCAGGCGCAATGCTTGCGGGCGCAGTGCTGGGCTATTTGATGGAGCGGCTGGCGCTACGACCTTTGCGACGCAGAGCGTCATCCCATCTGGCTCCACTGATTAGTACCATTGGCGTGGCTATTTTCCTGGAAAGTCTGGCGCTTAGATTATTTGGTCCTCAGGCGCAATCCTTTCCGCCGGTTTTTCCAGGAGGGCTGCTTGATTTCGGTATGTTTAAAATCTCATATGTACAAATTATGATTCTGGCTATTTCGTTTGGTCTGATGCTTGTGCTCCGGTTTGGGCTCGCCAAGACACGCTTGGGAAAATCAATTCGAACCACTGCTGAAAATATCGAAACTGCGGGATTGTTGGGAATTAATACCGGAAAAATCATTGTATTTACCGTTATGCTTGCTTCCGGGCTGGGCGCTGTAGCCGGAGTATTGGTTGGCCTGGCCTTCAATGCTGTAGAGCCGACTATGGGAGTAACCATGGGTTTTAAAGGACTTGCCGTTTTAATTCTCGGCGGACTGGGCAATATTACCGGTGCAATGGTCGGTGGTCTGATTCTGGGCGTAGCTGAAGTATTTACCGTGGCGTACGGAGCTTCTTCCTATCGGGATGCAGTGGCATTTGGGCTTATCATTTTTCTCTTATTCCTACGTCCCCAGGGACTTTTCGGCAGCCAGGAACAACAGGGAGGACGGTAGGACGATGGACTTCTGGTCAAATCCATATTATCAACAAATTGCCATGTTTATCATTATCAATGCAATTCTCGGTATCAGCATTTATCTGACGCTGTCAACCGGGCAGTTGTCGCTGGGAAATGCAGGGTTTATGAGTATTGGCGCTTATACCTCGGCACTTTTAACGATCAAAGCTGGGTTTCCCATTTATCTTTCCATACCGGTCGGCGGCCTTGCGGCCTGTCTGATGGCAACCGTCATCGGCATACCGACAACGCGGTTGCAAGGTATCTATCTGGCCATTGCAACCTTGGGGTTTGGCGAGGTTGTACGTGTTATCATCCTCAATCTAAAAATCACCAACGGCGCCTTGGGATTGTCCGGCATCCCTTCCATCGGCGTGTCAATCGGCAAGCAAATTTCCGCCATGGGTTTTGGCAACGGCGCTTTCGGCCTTACGGTGCAACAGCTTGGCAACTTTTCGGTTATCGTTATTTTATTGATGGTATTGGCATTCTTTGTATTTTTTACCATGCGCCTCAACAACTCGCGCATTGGTAGGGCATTTGCCGCTATCAAAGCGGACGACCATGCGGCGGAAGTTTCCGGCATCAACACAACAGCTTACAAGTTGCTGGCATTTTTTCTGGGGGCTTTTGTAGCCGGTATCGCCGGCGGATTGGCTGCACATATTACGTTCTACATCGGCCCAAAAGATTTTGCGTATCATCGGGCAGTGGAGATCCTTCTGTTTGCGGTGTTGGGCGGTAGCAATGTCGTTTGGGGACCTTTACTCGGTTCTGTTATTTTGACATCTCTGCCGGAGATCCTGCGTTCGGCGGCTGTTTATCGCGAGATGATCTATGGCGCCCTTTTGGTGGTTATGATGATTTTCCGTCCAGAAGGACTGTTGAGTGAAGAAACGATACGTCTCTGGAAAAACAAACTCTCACGAAACACACCCGCTAAAGCAGTGGACGTGACACGGAGGACATCTTGATGCTTTTATCGCTTGAACATGTAAGTAAGAATTTCGGCGGCTTGGCTGCATTATCGGAAGTAAGTTTCGGGGTAGGACCGGGAGAAATTGTAGGGGTAATTGGACCAAACGGCGCTGGAAAAACCACACTTTTTAATTTAATTACCGGTGTTTTCTCTCCAACAGCCGGTCAGATTTCTTTCCGAGAGCAACCAATCGTTGGTCTTAGGCCGCATAAAGTTACTGAACTGGGAATATCCCGGACTTTTCAAAATATCCGTTTGTTTGGTCACATGACAGCATTGGAAAACATAATGGTTGGGTCGCATTGCCGTACTCACGCCGGTTTATGGCAGGGACTCTGGCGAACGAGGGGCCAGCGTGCCGAAGAGCTGTTGATCCGCAAAAAATCAGAAGAATTACTGGAATTGGTGGGAATTGCCGACGAAAGGGATACTCCCGCAGGATCACTCCCCTATGGAAAACAACGCAGGCTGGAAATCGCGCGGGCAATGGGTGCTGACCCGGAACTGCTGCTATTGGATGAACCGACAGCCGGAATGAATGAAAGTGAAACAGAAGACCTGAGGCTTTTGATCAAAAAAATCCAAGCGATGCAGAAAGCTGTTGTACTGATTGAGCATGACATGCATTTGGTAATGAATGTTTGCGAGCGTCTTGTTATTCTGAATTTTGGACGGAAAATCGCCGAAGGATTGCCGGAAGAAATCCGGGAAAACAAGGATGTCATTGAAGCCTACCTGGGAAGGGAGGAAGAGTGAGCATGCTCGAACTACGACAAGTTGTCGCCGGCTACGGCAATATAAAAGCGTTGAAGTCGGTTGATCTTTCCGTTCCCGCTGGCACGGTGGTTTCCTTGATCGGCGCCAATGGCGCAGGCAAAACAACGACGATGAAAGCAATCATGGGACTGATTCAGATAGAGTCTGGAGAAATAAGCTTTCAAGGAAAATCCTTGAAAGGAACACCTGTTCATAACGTAGTTGGACTTGGCATTTCGTTGGTTCCGGAAGGACGCAACATTCTTGCCAGAATGACTGTCCTGGAAAATTTGGAGATGGGGGCCTATCAACGCAACGATAATGAAATCACCCAAGACATCCAAAAGGTTTTTCAGCGGTTTCCGATACTGGAGGAACGAAAAGCTCAGCTGGGAGGAACGCTCTCCGGTGGACAGCAACAAATGCTGGCGATTGGCAGAGCCTTGATGGCACGACCCAAATTGTTGCTGCTGGATGAACCTTCCATGGGGCTGGCGCCGCTAGTTGTGGCGGATATATTTAAGGTTATTCAGGAAATTAGCCAAGCGGGCACAACGATCCTGCTCGTGGAACAAAATGTCCGGCAAGCTCTGAAAATTGCTGATTATGCTTATGTAATGGAAACCGGCAAGATCGTGCTTCACGGGAAAGCCTCGGAGATAATTAATGATCCCAGGGTAAAGGAAGCCTATCTGGGAGGGCGATAAGCCGAGTAGTTTCCGAAACCTATCGATATAAAATGACTCCTGTGAACAAATAGCCACTAAGTAAAATTGCATGTATTACTGTCATTTAGTCGAGGGTTTGCGGTTTTTGCCGTGAACCCTCGACTATCAGTTTGCAGGAAATCGGGCCCGCATGATCGAAACAGGACAAATACGAAAAATAGAAAGTAGCTGACGTGTTGACTCGAATTGCTGAAGTATGTATCAATGTCCAGGCCAGTCGTCTGCGACACCCTTTTTCCTATATCGTGCCGCAGGAGTATCCTGATCTTGAGGTCGGGTGGCGGGTGGTCGTGCCTTTCGGTTCTTCGGATGCCGAAGGGTTTGTGCTGGCGATCCGACCACCTGAACAGAATGAAGATCTGACGGCGCTGAAATCCATCCGGGACGTACCGGATGATGAGCCCTGGTTTGACGAAGAAATGCTTAAGACTGCCCAGTGGTTGAGTGACTATTATGTGTGTTCGCTGGGGGAAGCCTTGCGTCTTTTTATTCCCGGAAAATCCGGCGTGCGAACGGAAAAATTCTACCGGATATCGCCGGATTTTGAACCGACTGAAACTTCGGGCGCTGTTTATGATTTTATCAGACAGAAGGGTCCCGTCGCATTTGGGCGATTGCGCGCAGAATTTGGCGCCGTTTGTCGGAGTGAACTGGTTGCTTTGGTCAGGGACGGACTTATTCTCTCCTCGCGCCAGACTCGTCAGCGTGTGACGGAGAAATGGGCGCGAGTGTTATGCTTGATTGCCCCGATAGATCAACTCAATGAAATATTGGCGACATGGAAAGGCAAACCGGCGCAAAAACGACTATTGGAGCGCTTGGCAGCGGCGGGTAACCTGCCGGTTTCCAAAGAGTCCGGTGGAATTGCCTGGGACAGCGCTGCGAAAGCGTTGGTGCAGGCAGGACTTGCTTGTGAAAAAAAAGTAAGACTTCAGCGCGATAGCTATTGTGAAATGACGGGAACTTGCGCACCAGTCATTGCCACACAAGCGCAACAAGCTGCGCTGGATAAGATTCTTCCGGCCATCCAGGATCAGAAAGCCCATACCTTTTTGTTGTATGGCGTGACCGGCAGTGGCAAAACGGAAGTATACCTACAGGCAACAGCTGCAGCTCTGGCGGCGGGACGCCAGGCGCTGGTGATGATTCCCGAAATCGCGCAGACGAGCCAGCTTTTGCGTCGGTTCAAGGCTCGATTCGGACCTGAGGTAGCCGTTGTTCATAGTCGCCTTTCTGTAGCGGAGCGCCGTGACGTTTGGGATTTGTTCCGGAACCGGGAAATAGGGATCGTAATTGGAACCCGATCTGCTTTGTTTTTACCGGGTGCGCATCTCGGGCTGATTATTATGGACGAAGAACATGAATTTACCTATAAACAGGAAGAATCGCCCCGTTATCACGTGCGGGAAACTGCGCTGAGGCGCGCCGCGTTACTTGGGGCAACCGTCATTCTCGGCAGCGCCACCCCGGCTCTGGAATCCTATCACGCAGCAATGTCCGGTCGCTATACGTTGCTGGATATGCCAACGCGCGTAGATGGATCTACCTTGCCCACGGTTGAAGTTGTGGACATGCGGGAACAGCTGAAGCTGGGTCGAAAAAGCGTTGTGTCCGCGCCGTTGGAACAATTGCTGAAAGAAACCAAGGATAAAGAGGAGCAAGCCATTCTGCTGCTCAACCGTCGAGGGCATTCGACATTTATCATGTGCAGGGAGTGCGGCTATGTGATGCGATGCGAACATTGTAGCGTGCCGCTGGTATTTCACATGCATGGCGGCAAATTACGCTGCCACTATTGCGACTCTTACCATGTCGTCCCGACCACCTGTCCTTCGTGCCATGGAAAGTACATCCGCTATTTTGGCGCCGGTACCCAGAGACTCGAAGAAGAACTGACCGCTATCCTCCCAGGAATCCGGTTGACCCGGATGGATCAGGATACCACCGGCGGAAAAACAGGGCACGATAAAATGCTGGATGAGTTTCGCGCCGGGAAATCAGATATTCTTCTAGGCACTCAGATGGTGGCAAAGGGGCATGACATTGAAAATGTTACTGCGGTAGGGGTTCTGGCAGCTGATTCCTCATTGAATCTACCGGATTTCCGGGCGGCGGAACGATCCTTTGCACTGGTCATGCAGGCGGCGGGGAGAGCCGGCCGCGGCGCTAAGGCCGGTCGGGTGGTGGTGCAGACTTATCATCCGGAGCATTATGCGCTGCAGGCGGGCGCGGCCCAGGATTATGCAGCTTTTTATAAACAGGAGATTGATTTTCGCGCTCAATTGCAATACCCGCCATTTACCAGTTTTCTCAAATTGACGACCACGGGAAAGGATGAAGCGCAAACGATGAAAGTCGCCGAAGATATGGCGGCGATGTTGCGTGAGCGTTTTGGACCGCTTGATGAAGCAGTGGAAATTCTAGGACCGTTTGTTGCGCCGGTATCAAAAATCGGCGACGTATTTCGGGTACATACGCTGTTGCGTGGAAAAAACTTATCGGATGTAAAAAAAATGTTGGTGGATACCGGAATTGCCTGGAATCGTGACGTAATTGTGGATGTGGACCCTCTTGGCATGATGTAAACTTGTTATTTCATGGTGTTTTTGCGGCACGTGTGATAAAATTTTAGCTGAATATTTATTGTTGTCAGGAGGCCAGTCATGTCAGTCATCGAGATACGCAAAGCAGGAGACCCGGTGTTAAAAGAAAAATCTAAGCCAGTGCTCAAAATAACAAAACAAACAAGAGCTTTACTCGATAATTTGGTGGAAACATTGCGTGACGCAAACGGAGCCGGATTGGCTGCTCCACAGATTGGAGTTTCCTTGCGGGTGATTGTAATTGATATAGGCGATGGTCTCATCGAACTAATTAATCCCGAAATTATTGAATCGGAAGGTAGCGAGACAACAACCGAAGGTTGCCTCAGTTTTCCCGGCATGTGGGGTGAAGTGGAACGCTTTACCTGTGTTACGGTGCAAGGGTTGGACCGGCATGGCAATCCAGTCAATCTAAAGGGAGACGGTATGTTGGCGCGCGCTTTTCAGCATGAGATTGATCATCTCGATGGCGTACTGTTTGTCGAACGCGCTAAGTCCGTTTTTCGGGAGCACAAAGAATGACAGGTCGCAGGGTTGTCTTTATGGGAACGCCGGAATTCGCCGTTCCGTGTCTGCGCGCGATTGTTGCGGCGGGCTACGAAGTATGCGGCGTTGTCAGTCAACCGGATCGCCCGAAAGGACGGGGACGCAAATTGTCTCCTTCACCAGTAAAAGAAGCGGCGCTCCTGTTGGGATTGCCGGTTGTGACAGTGGAGCGAGTGAGGGATGCCTCCTTTTTGGCGCAACTGCAGGAATGGTCGCCGGATGTTGCAGTGGTAGTTGCGTTTGGGCAGATTTTACCGGAACCGGTTCTGAAAACGCCCCGTCTTGGTTGTATTAATGTTCATGCATCGTTGTTGCCTGCTTATCGCGGCGCCGCTCCAATTCACAGGGTAATCATTGACGGCTGTACACAAACAGGAATTACGACAATGCAGATGGATCGAGGTATGGATACCGGCGACATGCTATTGTCCTTGCCAATAGATATTTCCCCTGACATGACGACGGGCGAATTGCATGATGTCCTCAGTGAGAAGGGCGCAGCTCTGATCGTTGAAACGTTGGAACAAGTTTTTTCCGGCAAGGCGCAGCCCACTCCTCAGGATTCCGAGCAGGCGAGTCATGCTCCGATGCTGGATCGTGCGTTGGAACGAATTGACTGGAAAAAATCCGCACAACAAATTCACAACCTGGTACGAGGGCTGAATCCCTCACCGGGTGCGTATTGCAAATCCGACAACATCACTATGAAAATATGGAGAACCCGGATTATACCAGCTTCGGGCACGTTGATTCCCGGTCGCATTCACTCCGCGACTGCAGAGGGACTTGTAGTTGAAACCGGTCAGGATATGCTCGAATTACTGGAAGTCCAACCGGAATGCAAGCGCCGTATGGGAGCGAGAGACTGTGCTTGCGGCTACTGCCTGACGCCTGGCATGGTACTGGAGTAGGAGAAGGATATGCATCTGGAAATTTCCTCCCGTCCCAAGAAAAGACTATTTCTTGCCTTGATACTGGCCAGTTTGCTGTTGGCTGTGCTTTCAGCTCTAGGACTGTGGCTGGTTAGTATTCCTGGGCTAGCGGATATCAGTCGGTATTTGCCGATGATCCTGGGCCTATTGATAGGCGGCGCCGTACTGATTGCGGTCGGAGGCCTCGTTGGTATTGTGTTCGCCATCATGGGGTTTCACACCCCACGCTTTTTTCTCGGACAAGCTTGGTCTATGATCAACTTGCTTTTTCCCATGGCGATCCGTATTGGCAAACTATTTGATATTGAAAAGGAAACTATCGAGCGTTCCTTTATCGAAGTCAGCAACCATCTTGTACGGCAAAAGCTGATCCGGGTCAAACCGGCGCGGTTGCTAATCCTTACCCCTCACTGCATTCAGAAAGATACCTGTCCCCACAAAATTACGCTCAACGCCTACAACTGCAAACGGTGCGGCCAGTGTCAGGTGGATGATTTGCTCACTCTGACGGAAAAATACGGTGTAAACCTGGCTATTGTCACTGGCGGTACATTGGCGCGCAAAGTGTTGAAAGAGTTACGCCCACAGGCGGTATTAGCGATTGCCTGTGAACGAGACCTGACGAGTGGGATTCAGGACGTTTTTCCATTACCGGTCATAGGGATTTTAAATCAACGGCCATTTGGGCCTTGTTGTAATACCCGTGTCGACATCGAACGCGTAGAAGTGTTGTTGCACGATATGGTAGAACCACGGGAAGAGAAGGTGTCATGAGTAATAAACAGGTTCAAACTGCTCGTTCCCTTGCATTGAATGTTTTGCAGGATGTTTTTGGATCGGGCGCATATGCGAATATCGCTCTGTCAAAACGGTTGAATGATGCCAAACTATCTCAGCTGGACCGTCGTCTTGCCACGGAACTCGCGTATGGCGCCGTCAAAGCATATGGAACACTGGACTGGATAATCGGGCATTATATCAAGCGACCTTTGTCGCAAACGGATCCCTTGGTGGCGAATATTCTCCGACTAGGAATCTTTCAGCTGTATTTTTTGGATAAAATCCCTTCGTCAGCTGCTGTGAATGAATCGGTAAATCTGGCCAAAGCTTTGGCGCATCCCGGCGCTAGCGGATTCGTTAATGCCGTCTTGCGCTCAGCGTTACGGGAACCTGAAAAAGTCCGGTACCCAAATCTCGCCAAAGATCCTGTCCGACATATTGCATTACGGGAATATCATCCCGAATGGTTGGTTCGTCGTTGGCTGGACAAACTGGGACCGGAAGAAACGCAGGCGCTGTGCCGTTTCAATAATACCCAACCACCACTGTCACTGCGAACTCATACGTTGCGAATCAGCCGGGATGAGTTGCTGCAAAAGTTGGTGGAATCCGGTACTGACGCAGAGGCTTCCGCCTTGATCTCGGAAGGGATTTTGTGCAACCGCCTCGGCGACGAACCTCTGCGGTTTCTACGGGAAGGACTTTGTCAGGCCCAGGATGAAAGTTCTATGCTAGTGGCGCATGTTGTTGCGCCGCGTTCGGGAGAATTTGTGATCGACGCCTGTGCTGCCCCAGGCGGCAAAAGTATGCACATGGCAACGCTAATGCAAAATCAAGGCCGGATCATAGCGACAGATATTCATCCGCATAAAATTTCCCTGATCGAAGATAACCGGCGTCGATTGGGGCTGGATATCGTCGATGCAAAGCTGCTGGATGCGACGGAATTGCATCTTTCGTATGCTTCGCAGGCGGATCGGGTGCTCGTGGATGCCCCCTGCTCGGGGTTGGGCGTTTTGCGTCGAAGACCGGATGCTCGCTGGCGAAAAGAAGCTTCATTAAAAGACCTGCCGGCATTGCAGCAAAATATTTTGCGCAGTGCTGCGCAGTGTGTGAAACCGGGCGGCGTACTTGTGTACAGCACCTGTACATTGGAAGAGACCGAGAACGAAACGGTAGTGCAACAGTTTTTAGCAAATAGCCCTGATTTTATTCTGGAATCCGCCGGAAGCTTCTTTCCTGTGCCGCGTCAGGATAAAATGGTGACTCTATGGCCCCAACGCGATGGAACCGATGGATTTTTTATTGCACGAATGTCGCGTAAAGCGGAAGGTGTGACACTATGATAGACAATTTATATGGACTCTTCGTTGATGAAATTGCCTGGGAATTTGAAAAGATCGGGATAGAAAAATATCGGGCGGCGCAAGTTGCCGAATGGATGTACCAACGGGGAATCGATGATTTTTCCAAAATGACCAATCTGTCGACGACGCAGCGGTCGATTTTGCGCGAGCAGTTCTGTATTGAATTTCCTGAAGAACAAGAGGCTCGACATTCAGCGGATGGCAAGACGACAAAATACCTTCTCCGCTATTCCGACGGAGCGGCGGTGGAAACAGTTCTGATGCGTCAACCGTATGGTAACAGCGTGTGTGTATCGAGTCAGGTCGGCTGTGCAATGGGTTGCAAGTTCTGCGCATCCACGTTGTCCGGATTGGAAAGAAATCTGACCGGCGGGGAAATGCTGGCGCAGGTTCAACATGCAGGTCGCGCTTTACCTGAAGGACAGCGGGTGTCTTCCGTAGTGATCATGGGAGGCGGCGAGCCGCTGGCAAACCTGGATGAGGTTCTTCGTTTCATGCGTCTTTGTCATGAATCCTATATTTTAGATATGGGCTATCGCTCCTTTACGGTTTCCACCTGTGGTCTGGTTCCTGGGATTCACCGTTTGCAGGAACAGGGATTGCCGGTAACACTGTCTATATCCCTCCACGCGCCGAATGACGAGATTCGTTCCCGTCTCATGCCGATCAGTCGAAAATATTCAGTGCCGGAATTGATGACGACCGCCAATGAATATGCGTTGATGACAAAGCGGCGTGTGACGATTGAATATGCAATGATCAATGGAGTGAACGACAGCCCTGAGCATGCCAAAGAATTGGCTACTATGCTGCGCGGAAAATTGATGGCAGTCAATTTGATCCCTTTGAATCCTGTTCCTGAAAGCGGTCTGCAGCGATCAACTCCCGAGCGTATCAGCCGATTTGAAGAAATGCTACGAGTGCGAAGAATTACGGTAACGGTCCGACGCGAAATGGGGGCCGATATCGACGCTGCCTGCGGTCAATTGCGGCAGAAAAGTGAAAAGGGAGGGGTCCGATGAACCCCAACGGGTTGCTTGACGGCCGATACCGCCTGCTGGAACGTATCGGCGGCGGCGGGATGGCTGAAGTTTATCTGGCGGAGGATGTTCTTTTAACCCGCCGAGTCGCTGTCAAAATATTGCGTTCACAATTTATCGGCGACGATGATTTTGTGACCCGTTTCCGGCAGGAAGCACGCGCTGCGGCCCGGTTGTCACATCCCAATATTGTCAGCATTTTTGATGTTGGCTGTGAAGCGGATACGCATTACATCATCATGGAATATGTAGCGGGTGAAACACTGAAAGACCTAATCAAACGAGAGGGTCGCCTGACGCCTTTGGCAGCAGCGCAATTCGCCGCACAGATTGCAGCCGCACTAAAGCACGCGCATGAAAACCAAATAATACATTGTGATATAAAAC
>DATMYT010000544.1:0-8792 GCA_035560855.1 Negativicutes bacterium
ATGCAAAGCAATTCGTGACGATGTTCTATATGGAGCTATGTCCTCAATATCTGGAGGCGATAGATAAAAGCAGTCAGGCAAGATGATAGAGATACGGTATTCAGGTACCCTGTTGCGGGGGAGTCGGCGGGACGTTTTTCAGTATCGCGAATAACTAATTATTCATTCGGCAGCAGCAGTTTGTCAGATCATTAAGGCGTCCTTTGACTCTGAACAGGATAAGTCTCCATGATTTCAGAAACGTCCCCGAGGTTGTTTGATATGGACGTAAGTATCGATATTACAGATTCAGACGCCAAACAAGGTCTTGGACCTGAGTTTCCTAAACATAGCGTTCTCTTGACATGAGTAAAAGGTCATCAAGATTTATAATGTTACTGAATGTGCCGCCACTGCTTGGCTTGATTATCTGGCCATTCGCGGCCATGATGTCGCCAATGATTTTTGATGCACCCGGCTCTGAAAATAACCCGCTGGCTTGGGCCTTATATTACACGCTGTTAGCATATCCTTTTCCTACGATCATCGGCGCTATACTGTCCTATTATAGCTGCAAAGGAAATATTGGCTGGCGATGCTATGCTTCAACAGTGGTGACTTATTCGGGTGTATTGGCAATTCTGCTGATAGATGTTGCAATCAGAATATTCAGCGGGGGTTCCTTTTCGTAAGACGTATAGGGGACCTATTGCGACAGGATGTCCATAGGTTTGTTAGGCTTATTGATTAAATAACAAGGCGACGTTCCTGAAAACATCAACTCGCTGATGTCACAAGCATATTTTTGATAAATCCAAGCAGCTCCGATATGCCGAGCAGTCCGATACTCGATTCGTCCGGCATCTTGCGCCATGTGATCATATGCGGAATCGAAAAAAGAGAGAGATCGTAATCGACGATGACGACCGCTCTTTTTCGTAACCAGAGTCGGTGATGTTGCTACAAAAAACCGGAACGGTGATCTATGCGTGGGTGTCGATGACTCATCATGCGCACATCTTGCCCAAAAGCGGTCGACAAGGTCTGTCGACATCCATAAGGAATTTTCTGGCAGGATACTCGATTCATTACAATCCGGGGCATGGCCGGCACGGTCATCTATTCCGGAACCGGTACCAGTCGACTGTCTGTGAAGAGTAGCCGTATCTCATGAAACTGATCAGTGGTTGAGTGGCGGGAAATCATTGATTTCAGGGCCTCCCCCGGATTTCAACTCATCGCAATGGAGAATTGACATGGATAAGCAAGCAAAGATGACGATTTGCCTTTGGTACGAAGGCGATGCCGAGGAGGCGGCACGATTTTATGCAACGACCTTTCCGGATTCATCCGTCGGCGCGGTGCACCTCGCGCCGGGAGACTACCCAGCCGGGAAAAAAGGAGATGTGCTGACGGTCGAGTTTACGGTGATGGGGATTCCTTGCCTCGGGCTCAACGGTGGGCCGGAGTTCAAGCACAATGAATCATTCTCGTTTCAGGTAGCAACCGCTGACCAGGCTGAAACCGATCGCTACTGGAACGCAATCGTCGGCAATGGCGGCCAGGAGAGTGTTTGCGGGTGGTGCAAGGACAAATGGGGCTTGTCCTGGCAGATTACCCCGATCGCCCTGACCAAGGCTGTAACCGATCCCGACCCCGCCATCGCCAAGCGCGCGTTCGATGCGATGATGGAGATGAAAAAGATCGACATCGCAGCAATCGAGGCTGCACGCCACGGTTGAAGCCCCAATTTTCAATGCGGGCATCTTGTGTGTGAATATTCACCACAAGATGTCCAGGAGCGTTTATGTGATGAAAGAAGGATGTTATCGGGGGACAGTGAGTGGCTGTCGCTGGCTGTTGTTGTTTCTGTCCGTATCTTCCCTTAGTGTTTTGCGCTTGCTGTACAACATCCCCTGGTCTCCCAGTCTAACCTGCACCATGAGAAAATCCCTCATCTCTATTTTGCCGGCCATCGTCGCATGCTGCGCATACGTAGCTCTGGTGGCACCATCCCCTACGCATGCTGCCGGGAATTTCTCGAACGGTAATCGCTCAAATTCGGAAAAGGCTGAAATCGCCATAATGAGCGGCAACTCCCAGAAGCTTGTCGATGCAGTCACGAAGAAGATCCAGGCTGACCCGAAAAATCCCAAACATTATTTCACCCGGGCTATGGCAAAAGCGATGGGCGGAGATTACGCAGGATCGAACGACGACCTCTCCATGGGCCTCAAGCTGATGGGAAAGAAGAATATCAACGGCATCACTCCAGATGCCGTCTGGATGCGTATTTCCAGTAACAGGTTCCTGCTTGGCGACATCGATGGGGGAGTGGATGCGATCCGAAATGCCTCGAACCTCGGCAACGAGGAGGCAGCGGCCTGGCTTGAAGCTCATCGTCGCGATCATGCCATCACCGCACGCGAGCATCTCGCTCTTGCCGCTAAATACAAGGACTCCGATCTTTCCTATGCCTCTGCCCTGCTGAGCCGGGCAATCAAACTCCAGCCGGATTACCCAGACGCATATTACGAACGTGGGCTCGCAAGGTGGTCAGCAGGGCAGAAAAAAGAATCTCTTGAGGATATGAATAAAGCTGCGACATTGGGCCATCAGGATGCAGCAATCTGGATGAAAGATAAACGATAGTGGGGGGGGAGAGGTATTTTCAGGATGTTATATACTGGTTGTCCCCGAGCTGTATCAGGTAACGCCGAAGCTGCCGCTGAAAGCGTGAGGCCGATTTGGCCGTGAAATGGCTATATTTGTCAAAAAAAAGGAAGGTAGATGGTACAGAAGTATGAGGTGGGGGGGGATTATTTCTCTGAAAAAATATTGGCTGCTGTTTTAGTGGGGTTCAAAACCGTCAGCAATCCGACACACGTGACGGTTCATCCTGATCTAATGAAGAAGATCAGGGCTAAATTCACGAACAAAGTGATCGGCCCGAAACACGTGGGCGATTTTGAGGTGTTTTGCGGATTGAAGGTGATCGAGGACGCGACGAAGGAGCCGGATCATATCTCTGTGAGTTAAGGCCTCAAGCCAGAGTCTGGTGGCGTTCTTCATAAAAGAGCAATGAATTTGTAAATTTTCGAAAGTGATTGCTGTTTGAGTTCTCTATTCACATTGTGTGATACTAAACAACGTTATTTTGTCTTGTGGGACTTTTGCGCTTGCTGTACAACGTCCCCTAGTCTCCGGAAGCGTTTGTGCACTGGAAATCCGGGTATATCCCGAAAGGCTGGATAATGGGAGCCGGATGAGCGGAGACGTTCACGTCCGGTTCTGCAAGGGACTGGGGGTGGAAATCCCCCGGTCTACTTAACCGGCATTGTTCCCTCTATACGAATTCTCCGAGTCCTATTAAATGAGGCGGTTGAAAATATTCAAACCTTTAGTTAAGTTACTGTAATATTACTACTTCCTGATGATGCCTTATGAAAACGGCAATTGACTTGTTTTGTGGATCTGGGGCTGTAACCTGGGGGCTAAAGGACGCCGGATTCAATGTTATTGGTGCAATTGATTTTGATTCAACAGCATGTGCCACCTATCGTCTGAACCACCCGGAAGTCCATCTCGTTGAACAGGACATAAAAAAAGTCACACCAACGATATTCAGCCAGACTCTCGACGATGTGCATGTCGATCTGTTGGTGGTATGCGCACCATGCCAGCCATTCAGCAATCGCAATCGTAAAAAATCGACTGATGATGATCGACTACTGTTAGTGCTGGAATCATTGCGGTTCATCGAGTTTTTGAACCCTACAATATTGTTTTTCGAAAATGTTCCCAATATTGGAAAATCATCAGCCTTCTATGAATTGGAGCAACGGCTCATAAAGTTGGGATATTATGTAAATCCTCCTCAATGCGTTGACGCCGCTGAATTGGGTGTGCCACAGCGCAGGAAGAGAATGATACTTGTCGGTGCCAAGCGAAATACATTGCTTCAGTCGGTGCAGGATATCAAACCGTATAAAAAACAGACTGTATTCGATGCCATTAGTGATCTGCCGTCCCCACAAATATGTACTCCAGCGGATGATGCACTTCATTTCGCTAGACGCCACTCAGCATTAAATATCAGACGCCTGCAACATATTCCTCATGACGGGGGCTGTCGAGAATCATTACCAGAAGATTTACAGCTTTCTTGCCATAAAAAATTGGCCGTCAAGACAAATTCCTTCCCTGATACTTATGGGCGCATGAAATGGGATGATGTGGCGCCCACCTTGACCACCGGCTGTACGGATATCACCAAGGGAAGATATGCCCATCCAGTTCAGGATCGGGCGATTACCCTCAGGGAAGCTGCTAGACTGCAAACCTTCCCGGATAATTACATGTTTGAAGGGAATAGTGCCCAGATAGCAAATCAAATCGGTAACGCCGTGCCCCCCAGAATGATGGCTAGAATCGCCGAATCATTATTTAAAGCGCTTTCAGAGGAGAAAATGCCTTGATATTTGCCAAGAATGGCTGAGCTTTCTGAAATATCGTCAAAGAAGGTATTCCGCATCATGAAAAACAATGTGAACGAGAAATGCCAGTGAGGAGATTGCAGCTAGATAACTAGCTTTCAGCAAGGTTTTTTATTACAAAGTCCATCTACTACCCCAGCCATCGAATATTTTATAATTTCTCATCGATCTTGCATTTCCTCAAGACACGCTGCGCCTTTTGCGAGACAAGGATTGAGAGGTATTAATATTTGACCTGAAACATCAAATCACAGGGCCTCCATCTGAAGTCGAAAAGTCGCAAAAATAAAGTTAATGGAAATCCTTATCGCACTGAACAGTAGGGAAAATAATGGTTCAATTACGGGTTAGAGCTCGTGCTGTCGATATGCTCGGACGACAACAAATAGCCGGCATACCAACGGCTATTCATGAATTGTTCAAAAATGCTCACGATGCCTATGCGGAACGAGCGGAGGTTGATTATTTCCGTCGGACTCGCGTTATGATTCTTCGTGATGATGGTTACGGTATGACCCGTGAGGATGTTGAAGACCGATGGCTTACGCTCGGCACTGAAAGTCGCATCAATGCCAATCGTCCCGAATTCATCGACAACTGGACCGGCCCTAATAATCTACCCCGAAGGGATATCATGGGGGAAAAAGGCATCGGCCGCCTTGCGATTGCCGTTATTGCGCCTATCACGTTGCTCCTTACCAGGGCTGTTCGCAAAGACGGCTTACACAATCTCGTTGTCGCACTGGTTCACTGGGGCCTTTTTGAGCAGCCCGGTATTGATATCAGCATGATTGACGTTCCTATCATTGAAATGCCAAGGGGCACACTTCCCACGAAAGATGATATCGGAAAACTGATTGAACGGGTGCGCTCGAATATTAATGAGCTGCAAGATGATCTTGATGAAACAGAATTCAAGCGTCTCAATGATACGTTGAATAAAGCAGAGCCTATCGGGCCGGACAAACTGGATCACACACTGCGACAGTTCATAAAAAAAGATGAAGTACCACTCTCATTGAGAGACAATGGATATGGCACTCATTTTATTCTTTTGCCTACAGTTGAGGAACTTAACGACGATATTGATGGGAGGAATGACAAAGATCCTTCGAATATAGACAGATTCCTGCTGGGATTCTCAAATACCATGATTGGCAATCCACCTGTCATCCGCACAGAGTTTCGTGATCACCATCTTGATGATGAACCAACCGAATTAATCGGACCAAATAACTTTTTCACTCCCGAAGAGCTTGCCAATAGCGATCATCAGATTTCCGGCAAGTTTGACGATTTTGGTCAATTCAATGGAGAAATAAGCATATACGGAGAAAAGCACTCGTTTGTATGTAACTGGCCTGAAGGTCGTGGAAAAGCCATTGCCTGTGGCCCCTTCGCAATCCGTTTTGCCTATGTGATGGGGCGCCAAACAGAAACACACCTCAAACCTGACGAATACAAAGAAATTATACTGAAGCTGGAGCGCATCGGCGGCTTATACATATACCGTAACAATATTCGCGTATTGCCTTATGGGAACACCGATTATGATTTTCTTGAAATTGAAAAAAGACGGACCAGAAGTGCACAGGACTGGTTTTTTTCCCATCGGCGCCTAATGGGTTACATCTCCATATCTCATGATCAAAATGCCTCACTGCATGAAAAAGCGGGCCGTGAAGGGTTCCGCCAAAATCAAGCATATCGTGATTTTAGAACTGTTCTAATCAACCTTTTTGAGCGCTTGGCCATGGAGTTTTTCAGGCCGACCGGGACCCAAAGTGATGCCTATTGGGAACAAAGAAATGAGCTCACCGCTCAAGCAGAACTCCTGAAAAAACAGAAAAAGAAAGCTGATGCGCTAAGAGGAGATTTCAAAAAGCAACTAGATGAGTTTTTCGTCGCATATGAGGCTGGAGATTTCGAGCGTACCACGGATCAGTTGCGCCTAAACGCACAAAGCAAACTTCAAAGGCTAATTAAAATCGAAGATGACGGAGATTTGGCTCAAGGGTTGCGGGAAATGGAGAATGAAGTCGCTTTACATTTCAGAGAACTGGAAAGCAGGATTTCAATCATTAAACCACGAGGTCTTGCTCTTGGAAAAAATCTGGAAAAAGACTGGGCAGCCTATGTGAGAGTTTCCACCACCTTACGAGAACAGCTGATTTATCCTGCTAGGAAAGAAATTGATTCACTCATTCGAGCCACTACTTCAAGCAGGGTCAGCGAGGCGCTTCGACGCGAAGCCGCACTCGATCTTCTTGTAAAACAAAAAGACGGTTTGGTTCGTGATTTGAGCCATCTTCGGAATGATACTTATGCGGCACAAGAGGAGATGCGCATTACTCTGAAAAATGTGGTTCGTGAGGAGTTTGGTCAATTCCGGGAGCTTGTAGAAAAATTACTGACAGACTTCACCCGGCAAAGTGCAAAGAACCCCGCGCGACTTGATGAAGCAAGGGCAACCTTTGAACTAGAGCTGTCCAGAATCCGAGAAAGGGAATCATCGCTACTTGATGCAATCAAACGGCAGCTGGTTGATTTTTCTGAAAGCCTGAAAGATCGAGAAACCTTGGATGATAAGTTGGGTGCGCTGGAACAACAGAACCAGAGAATTGAAGAGCAACTGGAATTTTATTCTGACTTCGCTCAAATAGGGATGGGGGTTGGGATTCTCCAACACGAGTTTGAAAAAAACGCCAGTAATCTTCGCACTGCCATTAGGGATCTCAAGCCATGGGCAGATGGAACTCCTCAGCTCAAAACGGTTGTCACCCGGCTACGTACTTCTTTTGAGCATCTTGATGGCTACCTGAAAATGCTCGACCCTCTCGGACGCAGATTGCATAGGACTAATGTGGAGATATCCGGCGACGAAATTCGTATGTACCTTCTCCGGATTTTCAGCAACGCGCTCAGGGTGCAGGATATTACCCTGCTCGCCAGTGAGGATTTTCTATCCCGAAAGGTCATTTGCCATTCGTCCTCTCTACTCGGGGCATTTATCAATGTCATTGATAACGCAATCTACTGGCTTGCCAATGGAGCAAATGACACAAGAGCCATTAATCTTGATGTAGATGAAGAAGGATTCCTAATATCAAACTCAGGACCTGGTATTGAAGAGCGATTGCGCGAACGCATATTTGAGTTTGGTGAAAGTACAAAACCAGGAGGGCGGGGAATGGGATTGGCCATATCAAAAGCAACCCTACAAAAAGAAGGATTTGATCTGGAATTGAGGCAAGCCGGAAGCAATGTCAAACCTGTTTTCAGAATCACAACAGCTACGGATAAACCGGAGGGGACAAATGGAGCAGACTGAAAAAGAGAATAATTCTTGGCGTAAACATTGTCGCAACGCAGTAAAGAAGTTTGTCATGAATGCTGTTGTTATTGACAATGAGCCATTCACTGCTGAATTAACTTCCCAACAAAATCTGGTGGCACAAACAGCGTCTCTGATAGATGATGGTATGAGTGAGGCGGCACCATTAGAAATTGCTAAATGCCCTTCAGAAGAAAATTTCACCGATGAAAGTTCACCATCTGACGGGAAATTGGATATCAGAGAAATTTCAGATGCATTTGCTGACGAAGAGATTGCTTGTGCCTTTGTACTGCCCAAAGACGGCGATAGAGATGAGAATGCCATTTTAGATCGCATTGTTAACGCATCGAGACACACCGACATAATAGTCCTAGACTGGTATTTACAAGACAAAAACTCGGCATTAGCAGAAAAGGTTTTAAAAAAGATTGCGTCGATCGATACCACCGAAAAAGGACGTATGCGATTAATCTGTGTATATACATCTCAACCACTCAATGATGAGATCATTGATATTGCACTGAAATGTTTACGGGATGGGGGCTTGTCACTGAACAAGGTTCAAAATAATTTATTGGCTGCACGTAATGAACACCATTATCTGCTTTTACTCAACAAGCAAGATGTAGAAGGCAATAAATTACCAGACAGACTTCTAGATGCAATGATAGATCTCGCGGATGGCTTATTGCCAGCGTTTTCATTATCAGCCGTGGCGGCTGTGAGAAAAAATATGCATCATATCATTTCTCGCTTTTCAGCATCACTGGATAATGCATTTGTTGCAAACTTGCTTATTACAGATCCACCAGAAGACGTCACAGAGCTGATTCGAGAGTTATTTATATCCGAATGTGATAGCGCACTCGGACTGGAGAATGTTGTTGATAACTGTCTAAACAACAAAAAGGTTAAGAACTGGCTGGAAGTCAAGAAGGACACTCGCAGTACAGAGCTGTGCGCTTTAATTGAAAATGGAC
>DATMYT010000545.1:0-2102 GCA_035560855.1 Negativicutes bacterium
ATACCTTCTTTGTACAATTTCAACTTGAGTGTCAGCAGAGCCTTGCCGAGGTCTTCCTGCAACTCCGGAGTAATGAAAGTGGCGTTGGCTGGTGTGGTTGTTTCACTTTTGGCCGGTTTAGCGGCAGGTTGGTAGTCATCATCGTCAGTGACATTTTCAAAGCTAAGCTGTTCCTTGAAATTACCAATCATCTCGGAATCTTGGCGGTTTTTTGGTATTTTGATCATGATCTAACCTCCTCACTTGCAGTTCAACGCGTTCTTTATGGTCGGTCCAAATCGGTTCGAAGCGCCGAACCATTTTGTCGCCGACAAGTACCCTTTCTAGAAACATATCCTTGGGCCTAACCCATAAGCCGTGATCACCATACAAGGCCCGGTAAACAACGAGTTCTTCCAGCGTCTCGCTGTGCCGTGCACACCCGATTACCTCGTATTCTTTACCCTTGTAATGGCGATACTTACCCGTAGCTATATCCATCTGAATAACACCTCATATTGGTCGAACTAACCTGGAGCCTGTCCATCTGGAAGGGGAGAGGGAGGGATCCTCACGCCTATGTATTCTGGTGGCAGATTGACTAATCCTAGAATTTATGAACAAGGCCAAAATAGAAGCCCTTGACCGTCAAATCCAAACCGTTGATTGGCGGTGCTGCCGATGCAAACAGAGGATTGTATAAATTCTTGTAATCAACGTACTGATAGCCGATATCGAAGGTTTTATCGGTAAACCCAACCCGGTATTCCCGTAAATCATGACCCGCTTCAGCCGTGCAATAAGCCGACACATTTCCGGAAAGATGCGTTTCGGCGATGAAACCGATCTCTGCAATGTTTTGACTATCATTATCACGAGTAATGCTGGAAGGTGTGTAAGCGGAACTAGAGTAAGTCCAAGACCCGGTCACATGCCGCACACCGGTAAACAAAGCGAAATGGCGGGACAGCTGTTTTTGGATTCTTAAATCAATGCTATCAATTGATGGTGTGGTTTGTTGATTTAGGCCATCGTCAAACGCGTTAAAGCGATTATTGCATAGCCCAAGCGATACGGCATATCCATTTTTAAGGCCATATGACAGTTCATATTCTTGCGAATGGCCATTTACTCTTCGTGAAGTGTTTCCCCAATCCTCATGGTATTTTTCTTCGCTTTTGGAGAACGTATAATGGAAATCGGCAATAAATTTGTCAGTGCCGATTTGTACTTGGGGTGCCGCGAAGGCGACGCTGGATATCAGAAAGGTTCCAATTAGTCCACCCAGCAGAGCTCGTTTTAGCATGATCATTTCCTCCCTTTTAGTTTATTAGTTGGGTCAGTATCCGGTGAACCTCTTTCGGGTCCGGCCGTTTCTCATTGATGATTTTGGCTAGTAAATGACTATCCACATCGTGATAATAAGACAAGAGGTGCGCTGCAAACTCGTTTGCCTCGCGTTTGCGCTTGCTCGGCACGTAATAGGTCGTGGCGGGGTGGAAGAGCCGTAGCCGGAATGCAGCATGGCATGGCCGAATTTGTGACAGTGGACGATCTGTGGGGAGAACTCCGGTTCTGATAGAAAAGGATTCCTGAATTTATACGGTTCTGATGCATTTGCATAGGCAGAACGTCAGTTCGGTACGTTGGGCAAAAAAACAAGCGGCTCTTTTTTGCGCGCGCCTGAGAGTGTAGAAGGCTATTTTGCTCCTTAGCATCCCAGAAGGCTAATTCAAGTGCAGCTTTGATTTTTTCTTGTCTTCGTCGTTCAATTTATACGTTTCTCCGTCGAACATAACTTCCGATTGCTCCAGGACCTTGAGAAGTTCCTTGGGCCTTTTATCTTCTGTAGGGGCTTTGCTTGATTGGTTAATTGCGTCGACATGACCAGCCATATTCATCAATTCGGAATAATCAACACCAAGGGCGATAGAAAGTTTTTTAAGGGTTTGGGGACTAGGGGCAGAACGCTTTCCGCTGGCAATACGTGATATATGAGCTCCGCTAATCCCAGAAAGGTTAGCAAGCTCATTAACTCCTATTCCTTTTTGGTCCATTAACTCCTTGAGATAGTACCCAAATTCCAAAGAAAATCACCTCTGTCCCTTATAAACATTCTATAT
>DATMYT010000546.1:0-5777 GCA_035560855.1 Negativicutes bacterium
AGTCGGGAAAGCGATCCAATTCGACTACCGTCTGCGGCATCGCAGTCGAAATCGAATGATTGAAAACATTGATTTGGGCCGGGGTCAGGATTACCTGTTGAGCGTTCGGCGTCCTGTCAATCCAGAAGCCCGCTTGCAGCATTGGATCCGAGACGCCTGGGAGCTTGGCGGTTCCCGTCGGAGCGGCCAAGCCAACCATCGGCGCACACAACAGAAAAAAAAGACAGAATACCCCACAAAGCACCTTTAATTCCATTTGACTATTCTCCCTGATATCCAAGTATAATTTGAGGTTTCCTGGCTGGGTCCAGCCAGGAAACGATTTGTTTCAGATCGGACAACTCCATGGCTACGCAGCCGGATGTCGCCTTACCCGGGCCTTTCCATACATGCAAAAATATTGCACTGCCCCGGCCCGCAATAATCGGGTCGGTATTGTATCCGACCACCACTCCTATTTGGTACAAATCGTCAGCGCGGTGCATTTTTTCATGCGACTCATGCGTTGGAACACCCGTTACCCATTGGTTGTAACGTGGAGAAGCTGTATCATCAATCCAGACGTCTTCGCTCCTGGCCTGTCGATAAGGCATCCGGGTGTCAGCCGTTGCGGCGTAGCCAAAAACCGGTCCCAGCGCAAAAACACCGCGTGGCGTCATCCCGTCGCCCTCACGTTTGCGGTCGAACGCAGCGATTCCGGTTCGTCCTACCACAACTTGAATTGGACCCAGCACCTTTTCCCAGCCACGTGGCGTTTTTTCCAATCCCCACATGACACTCTCCACCATTCCCGGGCCGGGATTTGCAACAGCAAGCACTTGCGCCGCATCCGGGGCAGGCACAAGCCTGGAATCCGCATCCGAAAGCTGATACTCGCGCCAGTCCGGCGAATCAAAATGCCACCACTCGGTCGTCACGGACGAGAACCCTGCCTGCCGCATCGTCTCCTGTAAAATCTGCCGATTACGTAGTGCTTCAGGCGATGCCGCCATAAAATTAAGGTGGGAACGTTCCGAAAACTCGTCAAACTTCGATGGCATAGGCAATTCCCTCCCAGCTGCGTCCACCAGTCCGACGTCGACTGATGCTCCACGGTTATGGCGGGAACCCGATGCAGGATTCGCCACGTAGTCTGTGTCTGGATAAATAGTCCACATTTTTCTTTGCACCGCAATTGGCCGATAACAATCGAACACCTTCAGCCCTAATCCCTGCGCCCGCAGATTGCGTTGCGCCTGCAACAAACGCCAGGCAACCGGTTCGCGCAGCAAACAACGCGTGGATGGATATAGAACTTGTCCGGTAAAATTATCTGTGGTCGCATATTTGAGGTCATGAATGATGGACGGATCGAGCAAAGACACATCAGCCATCCCCAACCCCAATTGCTCCGGTGAAACAGCCTGCACCGCACAACTAAAAAAAAGCATAATACACGCAACCATAAGGCCGCGGCCAACTTTCCCCTGGAAATATTTCATCGTCCGCGTCCTCCTTTTATTGGATATGCACACCGAGTTCGAACATTCGATTCCATGGAAACTCCACCCATATATTTTCTGACGGAATCGGCCACAGGTGTTCTGCGGCAAATTGTCGTATCTTGCTTGTCGCAGCTTTCGTCACTTTGGGTTTCAATGCGTTAAGCCACTGCCCATTATTCCCTGCTGGATAAACAACTTCTTCATAGAGCTGCCCCCTAATATTGGCCTGATACGCCCAGTCGTCGAGATAACGGATCGCCAGCAGCTTTTTCCGCAGGTCATCTTTGGTATAGGCTGCCAACATTCCCTGTCCCACTGCATATCCGAGGGTATTCCCCGCTGTGTTCCACCCGGAATATGAAGCCAACTTATCCAGCAGTCCTTGCTGTTTCATTTCCGCCATCAGGGAATTGTCGGAACCATTGCCAAATGCGACATCGCCCACCGCAACTCGCCGTTCGGCATTGACTTCAGTATTCACCCGGCTTACAAACTCCCGCACGGCCGAATTGGGCTGCGTCACATTACTTGGCTGATTCGCTTCCCGAGTTATTCCATTGACTGGTGTATTGACTGCCAAAATCAAATCCGGCTTATCTGTCCAGTCAACTTTTACTCCACCGGACACAATAATGTGCTGGGGAATACTGTCGAAAAGCGGATGATCTTCGTAGGATGCAACGGTGGCGCTGCCAACACCCGGTGCATAAAACACCTTCACAAATGGCAACCGAAATTCGGTATCGTTGATCGACTGTACCACCAGACTCATCCCCAAATTATCAGCGCCTGGGATCGACAAATAGCGACTGGCGTCAATACCCGCGCCAGTTTTCTCCAAATGGCGTGATTCTTGATGTGAAGCCGACAAGGGGGAAGAGTCATCTCTTCCGATCAGAAAATATTCGAAAATACCTTCGCGCGCCAACTGTTGCATTAGCTCATTTACGCGATAATTTTTGGCCCGGCGCGCCCGCCAGTCCGACAGATTTTCCGCCGGAACCTTCGCCACCAACCCTGTCAACTCCGCGACTTCGGGGACTGAGAGTCCGGTCGTCTCCCGTTTGTCTTCCAGCGCCGTAATACGAAAAATAGACGGCCCCACCTTTTCGTAGTAAGGTGGCTCCGTAGACCCCGCGCTCATTTTCGGCGTCCGCATGACTGTACCGAACACATATAATCGCAGTGACGGATATCGTTGTTTCAGTTCGCGAAATTTTTCCACCCGCGTCTGAAGTTCCTCTTCTGAAGTAAAATGCGTCCGCGACGCAACCAATCCACCATAAACCAGCGAATCGGAAGACAACACCAGCGCATCACTCATGGGAGCTTGCTCAAACGCCCATTCCCACAGACGTTGCACATTTCCCGAATGCTCCCGCCCTGCAATATCGGTCTGTGCCGGCGTTGCAATCCTTGTTCCCGCAGCCCGCACTGTATCAAGCACATACTCCAGATTCACCGGACGATCATCCATTGGCACATAGCCTACACTTGCCGCTTGAGCCACCGGCCCCCCCACTATCAGCAGCAAACATACAACACAAATAAAATATTTCATTCAGATGCTCCTTTTCCGGCCGCTCCTTTCAATTTTTCCATATAGGATTTAAGCGACCAGTTCGCTATTTCAAGTTCCGACGGGTCAGGTTTGGGAGGTTCTGTCGTCTTGCCGAGCGCTAAATGCACAGCCTCCCAAATTCCCGGTTTCTCGAAGCCTTTACGCCATGCTGCGACTCCCGCCAGTTCATATTTTTTAGTCAGATCCACCTTCAATCCCAGTGATTTCGCGTCCTCGATCCAAATCTTGTAACGATAGCTGTCATCTCCATATTCTATGTAGTGCTGTCCGGCAGCTTCCAACCATTTGGGCGTTAACCCATATCGGGCCACTCGATTTTCCACGTCCGCCATCCACATCGTTGACGAGCGGACCCGTCCATTATCGCCTTCCCGCCACTCTCTAGTATAGAAAGGAACTCCCATCAGCAGCTTCTCTTTGGGGACATATTGCAGCGTATTGATAATGCCCCGCTCCACCCAGCCGATGGATGCGACCGAACCGGCCACAGAGCTAGTTCGCCAGTGCTCGTCGTATGTCATAACCATATAATAATCGACAATTTTTGCTAAGGCCGCCCGATCGTAACAACTGGACCACATCGGTACACCCGAAGGCACGGTAGCATCTATGGATACCACAATCCGCTGTTCTTTCAACTTGTCCGCTAGTCGCGCCACAAAAGCTGTCAGACGCTCTTTATCGTCATCATACACATTTTCAAAATCAATATTGATCCCGTCCAAATCATACAATGCCGTATACATCAAAAGTTGCCGCAAAGTGCGGTCCTGCGCCGACTCGTCAGCCAAAAACACCTTGGTCATGTCGGGATCAAAACTATTGGATATCAGAGCCCAAACCTTGTACCCCTTGTCATGCGCATCCTGCACATATTTCCAGTCCGCCTTGCTTGCCACCGTACCCCGGCCATCCGTCACTGCAAACCAAGTCGGAGATATCACTGTCAACCCTGGAATCTTCGCTTCTTGCGCCAGATCAACTGGATCTCCGAGAAAATGATCCCACACCAAGCTGATTTTGCCGGTGGGTTTAAACGGTTCTCTAAGTGTACGCAACTTTTTATTCACTGATAGGAATGGTAATTTCTCAATCGTTGGTTCAGACAATTTGCTGATGATTAGACTCTGACCATCCGCTGATCTTGTAATAGAGATGTTCAGAAGTTTTTCCAATCCTTTAAGATTGACATGAGGTGCGCCATAAACACTCGTCGTCCCCAGACGAAAATCCACGCCCTCTTTCAGGAATCCCGTAAGACGGGGTGTTTCCATTTCGAACTGCGGCGCTGCAATATTGAAATACAGTCCGGAGCCATCGGCTTCTACCGTATAATCGCGTTTCAAGTAGTCAGTAACAATCGACAGCGGCACAAGGACTTCATGCTTGCGAACGTACCCATACAGTTGCGTTTTAATCGCACTTCCATCCGCCTGCCGTATCATGATAGGAACGTATGGGTCGGAAAATTCACTCTGCGGAGCAACAGGAGCTGCACCAGTACATCCTCCCAACCCCATCATTACAAACATCAATATGAAAACACACGAAAAAAGCTTTTTCACATTCTCATCCTTTCCTTTTTTTGTTGTTTTACTTAAAATAGTCGGCGCGCACCCAGATAACGGCTGCTCCAATAAGGATCGGAAAGCGATACGATCGCAACCCCTGTACCGGAATTAGCCCCAATAAAATTGCCATCGCCAACAAAAATCCCATCATGAGAAGCTCCAGGCTCATACGTTTCAAAAAACACGATATCTCCCGGCTGCAAATCCGACTGCAAAACTTTGCGTCCCAATTCATACTGCACATCAGCCGTCCGAGGCAAATTTACACTGATTTGTGCAAACACATACTGGACAAATCCCGAGCAATCGAATCCACTCGGAGTCGCCCCTCCCCAAACGTAGGGGACTCCGCCAAAGCGCATCGCAATATTTAGCAGGCGAACAACATCTTTTTTTCCATAATTGCCGCCTTTTCCGTAATCCATCAAAAAATGCCAGGTGATTTCGTCCACCACGCCGGTTTGACTGAGTCTGGCCTGTTTCTGATACGTTGTCACTGCCCGTGTGGTTCGTTCTTCGAAAATTCCTGTCGCCTTGGGAATATTATATCCAAGATCAATCAAGCGCAACTGCACTGCCAAAACGCGGTCGCCCTCGTCACCTTCCTGTACCGTCGCTGCCTCGGCAACTTGACTCCCGCACAAATTAACGAAAGTCAAACACAATAGCCCGAAAACAATAATCCTGTATTTTTTACTCATTCTACCCTTTCCTTAAACGTCAACGCCCGAAATCCGGCCAATGTCTCCTACTACTGCGTGAGTCGCCGTCACCAATTCTGCGGGTGATAAAACAATCTGCATACCGCGCATTCCAGCGCTGATGGAAATCGAGGGCTGCACCAGAGCCGCTCGATCCAAATACACTGGATAATTCTTCTTGGCTCCCAGGGGGGAAACGCCTCCCCGGATATAACCGGTCAACGGCAACACTTCAGTCAGATGGACCATCTCGACTTTTTTGTTGCCGCTTACAGACGCCAGCGCCTTCAGATCGACTTCAGCCGCACCTGATACTACTGCCATGATTACGCCGGTTTTATCTCCCCGCGCCACTAGCGTTTTGAAAATACGCTCCAACGGTATGCCTACCTTATGAGCGACATTTTCGGCGCTAAGATCGGATTCATCCACCTCATAC
>DATMYT010000547.1:0-2834 GCA_035560855.1 Negativicutes bacterium
ATTTATTGCATCCAGAGTGATATATCTCCGGGGAGTTATAGAATTCACTCCCGAAATATCAGCACTTGATATCCAAGGAATATCTCCCTCCCAATATTCCTTCTTTTCTGTTGGAGGGGTGCCCCCTCCAATTACATGATAACTTTCTCCGACTGTGGTTAATTTCCAACCATCAGGTAGTTGTGAAACATAGTCAGGATTTCTAATCATTTTCTTTTCCCGCCTCTTTATCCTGATTTTTTCCCTTTAAACTTCGGATTACTCTATCAAAATCTTCATCTTGCCCAACATCTTCATGTTCCATGCGGCCGGCGTCGAACTTTTCATATTCTGAAAGCGCCAATGCCTTTGCCACCTCCGCCGAAACCCGCCCAGCATCGCGCAGCACTTCTCGCCCGTTAAATTGCAGGAATGCATCCAGTTTTCCAACCCAATCCCGCATGTACATGGGTTGGTGGCGCTCGGCTTGATCCTCGGCATAATCCAGGTACATGGTCACAATCCGGTTCAGGCTGCGCAGCTCGTCTTCTGCCAGATAGTTCTTGGCAACGGTCACATCCGCCTGGCGCGCTTTCTTACCTTTCCAACTGGTCAGTCCCATGTTGGGCTTGGTGGCGCCGGCTCGTTCGGCGATCAATTCAGCAGCGGTATGCCCGGTAATTGCCCAGTGCAGCTTGTTTTGAACGGTTGCAAAGAATTCGTGTGTGATCTCCGCGTTTGGGTCGTAATCCACGGACAAACCGTAGATCTCAGTGATCTTGCGGTAAAACTGCTTTTCTGAAGCGCGTATGTCGCGAACGCGCTCGAGCAGTTCGTCAAAATAGTCCGCACCCAGTCCGCGCCCATCCTTCAGGCGCTCATCGTCCATGGTAAAGCCTTTGACCAGGTATTCGCGCAGACGCTCGGTCGCCCAGCGTCTGAACTGGGTACCACGGTGAGATTTTACGCGGTAGCCAACTGCAATTATCACTTCAAGGTTGTAATGCTTGAGAGAGCGCTGTACTTTGCGATCACCTTCTGTTTGAACTTGTAAGTATTCCTTACAAGTTGCCTCTTCGCTCAACTCGTTTTCTGAATAGATGCTTTTAATATGCAGGGTAATGTTCTGTGGCGAGGTCTGGAATAGCTCAGCCATCGCTCCTTGGGTAAGCCAGACCGTATCACCCTCCATGCGAACATTGATATGTGTCTTTCCATCTTCCGCCTGGTAGATTAGGACATTCATAGGCTTTTCTGGAAGTTGATCGGTCATTGAACGCCTCCCAGCCCCAATTCATCCAGATACTTCTTCATTTCTGATTGCACCTGGATCAGTTCTGCTTCGATTGTCTCAATTTCTTTCTGCACAGTCGGTATATTGACTTCTTCTTCCTCTTCGAAGGTATCCACATAACGCGAGATATTGAGGTTGAATTCCGCTGCCTGGACGTCGGCTAACGTCGCCAATGAGGCATATTTCTCAATGGGCTTGAAATCCAAATAGGTCTGCACGATGCGATCGATATCCTGATCGCGCAAGGAATTTTGATTGGTGTTGCTTTCGAAATCACGGGAGGCGTCAATAAAAAGAATGCGCTGATCGCGGTCTGTTTGCGCTTCTGCCCAAGGCTTGCGCGCTTTGTTAAAAACCAGAATAGCTGCGGGGATCGGTGTGCCAAAGAAGAGTTTCTCCGGTAGCCCAATGACAGCTTCCAGGATATTCTCCTCGATGAACTGCCGGCGAATGATACCCTCGGCTGCACCGCGGAATAGAACCCCGTGCGGAACGATGACCCCGACGCGCCCTTCGCCTTCCAGCGCGATTTCCACCATGTGGCTGATGAACGCATAATCGCCTTTACTGGCTGGCGGCAGCCCGCGGTGGAAGCGGTTATACGGATCGTTGGCGGCAAATTCAGTGCCCCATTTTTTCAAGGAGAACGGCGGATTGGCGACAACAACGTTGAAGCGCATCAGCTCATCATGATCGAGCAGACGCGGGTTGGAGATGGTGTCGCACCATTCAATTTGCGCTCTTTGGTCAACTCCATGTAAAAATATATTCATCCGGCAAAGTGCCCAGGTCGAGCCGTTGGACTCTTGCCCACCTAAAAAATAATCCCGGCTGTTTGTTTCCTTGGCAACGCGGATTAATAACGAACCTGATCCACAAGCAGGATCACAGATCCGGTCTCCTGGTTTCGGTTGAACCAATTTAGCTAATAAGATAGAAACCTGCTTGGGTGTATAGAATTCTCCAGCTTTTTTTCCTGCGCCTGCGGCGAAACGCTCAATCAAATATTCGTATACATCGCCGATTAGATCGTCATTGCCTATGATCGAAGGCCGTAAATCAAGACGAGGATCCGCGAAGCCTTCCAATAAGTTTTTTAAACGCCGGTTTCGATCCTTCGTTTGTCCTAATGCCGCTTCACTGTTAAAGTCAAGATTTCTGAAAACGCCTTCAAGCTTGGATTTGTTGGCATCCTCAATCTTTTCAAGGGCGATATTGATAATTTCGCCAACGTTAGCCGCCTCGCGGCGTTCGTAAAGATAATCAAATGTGCCTTCATCGGGCATCACGAAGCGTTCCCGCTTCATGGCACGTTCCACACGGACATTATCACCGTTGTACCGCTTGGTGTAGTCTTCCAGAATGTCTTTCCTTAGATCGCTTAAATATTTTACAAATAGCATTGTCAAGATGTAGTTCTTATATTCGGATGGGTCCACAGCGCCGCGGAACGTGTCGCACGCTGCCCAGACAATTTGCCCGATTTCATTCTTGCTGATATGTGAATTCGCCATTCTTGACATTCTCCTATTCGGTAATTGCGTTCAGACAAACAGTTTCA
>DATMYT010000548.1:0-15677 GCA_035560855.1 Negativicutes bacterium
TCTATAGCCTATGCTAAAAGCGCGCATATTACATTAGAATGACAAGACAAAATGAACCTACAAACTCCCTCGCAAGTTATAACAATACAACAAAACACCCCCGCATCTTAAAGATGAGGGGGTGCGCCTATTCCCGAAGAAAGAAGAATGGTTTTTACTGCCCAATAAACTCCTGTACCAGATAGACTCCTCCGCGCGAATCGGAGCGAACGCCAATGCCGATTTCCGTAAATTTGGGGTTCAGAATATTTTCCCGATGCAAAGGACTGTCCATCAACATCTTGTGGGCAGTTTCCACATCTGGACTCAAGGCAATATTCTCTCCTGCATTCGGAAAGTCGATACCGATCGCCGCCATCCGGTCAAATGGATCCTTGCCGTCTGGGTCAATATGGGCAAAAAACTTGCGGGTATTCATATCTTTAGCGTAATCAGCCGCCAATTTAGACAGTTTCAGATTTACTTGCAAAGGTTCCAATCCTGCGTTCTTGCGATCTTCGTTCAACAGCAAGACTGCCTTCTGCTCTATGGAACTCAGCACATAGCCGGTAGCCATTGGCGGCGGAATAACATCTCGGGCTGGAGCCGCCGACACCCCTACATACTGAACCATCAAAAATCCAATCAGTAGTAGAAAAAAAACCACTGTTTTCCTTTTTGCATGCCAGATCTTATGTTTCATCCTTCCCACCGTCCTCTTTTATCGGCCCGTAGGCCCGGCTTAATGCGGCAAACTCCTCCATATACAATGTTTCTCCCCGTCGTCCTCCGTCGATCCGCGTCTCCCCGAGCATCGCCTGAACCTCCTCTTTGGCAAAACCACATCCCTGAAGAGAATTTGCCAATGTTTTTCTCCGTTGTCCAAAAGCGGCGCGAACAATACGGAAAAATAATTTTTCCGACGGCACATCCACAGGAGGCTGCTTTCTCATTTTACAAAGTATCACTGCGGAGTCAACAGCTGGTGGCGGCATAAAAGCGGCAGATGGAACTTCAAACAACTTGGTTGCCTCCGTATGATACTGCACGGCCACAGACAAAGCACCGTAATCTTTCGTGCCTGGAGATGACACCATCCTGTCGGCCACTTCCTTTTGCACCATAAAAACCATTTTCTCCGCAGGAATGCGTTCCTCCAGAATTTTCATCACAATCGGCGTGGTAATGTAATACGGAAGATTACCGGCAATACAGAACGGACCAGATCCCATCAACTCCGTAAAATTCAAAGACAATACGTCTCCCTGCACGACGCGCACATTGTCATACGCCTTGAGTGTTGTAGCCATAATCTCGATGCAACGACGATCCAGTTCCACCGCCGTAACCTGCGCCCCTGTCATAGCCAGAAACTGCGTCAGGGTCCCGATGCCGGGGCCGATTTCCAATACCGGCATATTCGGCTCTAACTCCAGCGACGCGGCAATCCCCTGTACCACAAGTTCATCAACCAGAAAATGCTGCCCCAATCTTTTTTGTGTACGGATACCGAAGCGGTTCAATATATGGCGGGTAACTTCCCGCTGAGCGATAATCGGTTCAGTCATGTGTTGCCTCCCATTTTTCCAGTGCCGTGTTGAACTCCTGTCGGCTTATACCATATGTGTTCAATCTATGTAAAAAAGTCTTGGCGTTAGCCCAGCCGAGTCCCAGCTCTGCACCTAAAAAAGCCCGTTTCATCGTTGCAACAGTGCCGCCGGAAATTCCTGCATTCACGAGGTCCGCCACAGTAAATTCCGTTCTTACGCAGATCTCTGCCACGCGAACTTTTTCCAGTGCTGATCGGATTTGCATTGAGTCCGCATTCTCCACCCCAACGCGTCCATCCTCCCCAATTGCTTTGGACCGAGGAACGAAAGCATGACTAGCCTGTGGAAATCGTTTGCGCAGAAACGTTCGAATTCGTTCGCCTGCACTGTCAGGATCCGTCAAAATGATAATCCCGCGCCGTCGATAGGCCGCTTCTATCTGCCCGAGCAATTCCGGTGAAAGCGAAAACCCTCCCGTAATCAGGCAATCCGCCTCCACAGCCCGACGGATTGCCGCCACATCGCTTTTCCCTTCCACGACGATCACTTCTTGAATCATAAAACCCTCATCTTTATCGTTGTTTTCTTTTTAAACGTTTCCGTTATATCTTACCATGAGCCGCGAAAATAAGAAAAGCGGGACTTTCGTCCCGCTTACTATTTATATCTTCTCTATTCCGACAAGATATATACTTCCACTGTACGGCGTCCGAACCGTATCGCTTCGTTATAGTCCTCAACACAAACATCAATGCGGGCACCCTTGATAGCGCCACCGGTATCCGCCGCCAAGGCCGGGCCATATCCCATGACATACACCCTTGTTCCCAGTGGGATTACCCTTGGATCAACTGAAACAATGCCTTGCCTCGCTGGAATTCCCGATGCAGTCAAACCACTTTGTCCGTCATCAAACGGAGTGTAAGCAGTCGCCTCCATCACCAGCATTTTTTTGAACCGAATGGTCCCCCGACTTGGATCGTTCGCCTCGCGCGTCCCGACCCTGAGAACTTCAGCTTTGGGTTCCTCAACGACTTTTTCGCTCAAAACATCGAATCCGGCCTCTTGACCATCTTCATACATCTGCCGAACCATAGCCAGTTTTTTACCAGGCACACCATGTTCCACCACGGCTTCCATGCCTTTTTCCATCATGGCATCGGGTTGACGGACGATTGGAAAAGGAACGGGCAATTCTTTTTCCACGACTTTATCTGACAGAGTCAATATTTGGATATTCATGTTTGCAGTTGGTCGCGTAGCGGCATCGGGAATCGTCTTAAAAGATCCCGCCTTGTATCCCTGGCTCAACGCAACCTCGCCAACCGTCGGCTTCCCTGTCCAAACAACATTGGCATTCAATCCGTTGGACAGCGTCACCGGGATGGCACGAAACACCTCGATAACACTAGACTTTCCAGGCTCATTAAAAAGCACTCTAAACTCGTCCCGGGGACCCAGATATACCCCGGATTCTGACAATACTGCCTTTGGATCCAACGCTAATGCGTTGACACTCATTGTTTTGCCATCCACCAGGATGACAACCTTGGAATTCGCCCATACGAAGCCACTGACCAGCACTGCCGTCAAAAGAAGCAATGCCACCATAGTCGCTTTAACTCTGCCGTTTAAGTAGTTCTTCCTGTTGTTTTGATATTGATTCACAGGACTCCCCTCCTTTTTCCGGACAAAGTGGATTATAGCACAATATTTTTCTCCCTGTCAAATGGGAATTGCCCATTTTATGGGATAGAGAAAAGATGCCGCGCATTTGCCGCCGTAGCGTTCGCCAACTCTTCAATTGACACATTGCGTAGGTTGGCGATCTCTTCGGCAACAAGGCGAACATTCGCCGGCTCATTGCGGCGACCCCTAAATGGCTGTGGTGTAAGATAAGGCGAATCCGTTTCCACCAACAACCTATCAAGAGGCACGAACTTTGCCACTTCCTTTGTTTTTCCTGATTTGGAAAAAGTCACAGGCCCTGCGACCGAAATGTAAAACCCCATGTTCAGATATTCTCTTGCGGTTTCCACACTGCCGGAAAAACAGTGGAAAACGCCTTTAAGATCGCGGGCTGCAGCGCGGATAATCTCCAGGGTATCGGCATGTGCTTCTCGTTCGTGAATGATAAAGGGCTTGCCAGTTTTCCGCGCTAAATCAAGTTGACGCAGAAACACCTCCTTTTGCACCGGTCTGGGCGACAAATCATAATGGTAATCCAGCCCGATTTCACCGATGGCCACCACTCTGGGATGATTCGTCCAGTGTTCAAGTTGGGCATAATCGGTTTCTTGCATGTCTTTTGCGTCGTGCGGGTGCATTCCTACCGCTGCGTATATCTCTTGATATTTCTCGGCCAACGCCACTGAACGGGCGGAAGAGGCCATGTCGGCGCCAATGTTGATGATCAGAGAAACGCCAGCTGCCAACGCCCTGGCAACCACTTCATCCCTATCTGCATCAAACCGTTCATCATCAATGTGCGCATGTGAATCAATGAGCATCTTATTTTACTTTGCAGCCAGCTGGAAGATTGGGCGCAGTAAGCAGGGAAAGCGTCGTCCGTTCTGCGTCGGAAGCTGCAAGCAGCATGCCGTGAGACTCAATTCCCCTGATTTTCGCCGGTTTCAGATTGGCGATCAGGATAACGGTCCGGCCAATCATATCTTCTGGCGTGTAGTGTTGGGCAATCCCTGAAATAATGGTCCGCTGTTCGCTCCCCAAATCTACAGTCAACTTCAATAGTTTTTCCGTTTTCTCCACTTTTTCTGCAGCCGTAACAATCGCGGTCCGTAAATCAAGTTTGGCAAAATCCTCGATGGAAATTTCTCCGGCTGGAGCTTCTTTTTCTATTGCAACTTTTGGTGCTGCACTTTCCTTTTTTTCTACTCCACCCTCGTCTTCCGTTTTTTCTTCGATACGAGGAAAAATCGGCTCCGGTTTATTGGTCCGATGCCCGGGCTGAATTGTTCCCTCTACGCCAAAACCGCCGAGAGTATCCAGCGCTCCTGGCATCGCTTCCACGCTCAGACCGAGTTGTTCGCGCATACGTCGGGATGTCACTGGAATGAAGGGTTCCACTAGAACGGAAACAATGGAGAGCACTTCCAACAAATGATAGAGAACTGTATTCAGCCGGACCGCATTTCCCGGGTCCTTTGCCAAAATCCAGGGTTCGGTTTCGTCAATGTATTTATTGGCCCGTCCAATCAGCAGCCATATACTTTTGATGGCTCCATTGATGTCCATCTCTTCCATCATTTTTTTATAGTTTGTCACAGTGCTTTGCGCAAGGTCCAGAAGTCCCGCATCGGCAGCGACCGAATCTTCTATTGCTCCCAGAACTCCAGCATTGTAACGTTGTAGCATGTTTAATGTGCGATGCAACAAATTCCCCAAATCATTCGCCAAATCCGAATTAATCCGTTTGATCAGGGCCTCGCGCGAAAAATTGCCGTCCTGCCCCAAATTGATCTCCCTGAGCAAAAAATATCGGATCGCATCAGCGCCAAATTCGTCTATGAGCAGCACCGGATCGACAACATTTCCTTTAGATTTTGACATCTTGTCGCCTTCAACCACTAGCCAACCATGCCCATAGATTTTTTTCGGCAGTTCAATCCCGAGAGCCATGAGAATAATCGGCCATATGATACTATGAAAACGCACAATCTCCTTGCCGACCAGATGAACATCCGCCGGCCAGTACTTGGCGAATTTTTCTTTGTCGTGCAGATATCCTGCCGCTGTAATATAGTTTGTCAATGCGTCAAACCAAACGTATACGACATGTTTATGGTCGAATGGAACAGGAATTCCCCAGTCAAAGGTGGTCCGAGAAACGCACAAGTCTTCTAGACCCTGCTTGATAAAATTGATCATCTCATTCCGGCGGGATACCGGCTGGATAAATTCCGGACGTTCTTCAATGTGCTTCAACAAACGGTCCTGATATTTTCCCATGCGAAAGAAATAGCTTTCCTCCTGAACCATCTCCACAGGGCGCCCGCAATCCGGGCAATTGCCGTCCGTCAGTTGGCGTTCCATCCAAAAAGTTTCGCAGGGAGTGCAGTACCAACCTTCATAGGCTGCTTTATAAATATCCCCTTGGTCATATATTTTTTGAAATATATTTTGTACGACTTCATGGTGACGTTTTTCGGTAGTGCGAATAAAATCGTCATTGCTGATACCAAGCTTTTCCCATAGCATCTGGAATGAGGCCACGATATGATCCACATATTGAATCGGGCTTTGTCCGTTTTCCGCCGCTTTGCGTTGAATTTTCTGCCCGTGTTCATCCGATCCCGTCAGAAAAAATACGTCCCGACCAGCCAGCCGTTGAAAGCGGGCTACAGCGTCCGCGATAGTCGTACAATAGGCATGGCCGATATGTAGTCGATCGCTCGGATAATAGATGGGAGTGCTGATAAAAAAAGGTTTTTTGTCCACAGTGTACCTCCTGTTTCTTGTCCGTACCAAACGGACATTTACATATTTTTTCCCATAAATCTGCGTTTCAACTGGAAATAACAGGTTGACTTTTACCCGTCAGTTATGGTATTTTGAGTGTAAGCACCATGTGCTTACACATTTGAGAGGAGGAAACCAATATCGTGAAATCAACAGGAATTGTTCGCAAGGTTGATGAGTTGGGGCGTGTTGTTATTCCTATCGAACTCCGCCGCACTTTGAGTATCAATGAAAAAGATGCATTAGAAATTTACGTGGATAATGATCGGATTATTCTTCGCAAGTATGAACCGACGTGTGCCTGCGTGTTCTGCGGCAATGCAGATAATGTGACGCAGTTTCGCGGCAAAAACATCTGCACTGACTGTATGAAGGAAATGACTAAAAAGTAACTCTAACCCGAATCCAACGCCAGCTGGTACACCCGGCGGCGAGATAAACCCATTTTGGACGCTGTCATTCGGATGGCGTCCTTTTTATTTTCGCCGGCTGCGATATTACGCGCAACTTCTTGACGGATTGATTCATCCGATACTGGCGCTTTCATGTTGTCCGGCAGTTCTACTTCCCCGTCCTTGCCTGCAACAATGATTACAAACTCGCCTCGCGGTGGTTGCTGCCGAAAGGATTCGGTCAACTCGGAGAGATGCGCCCGACGGAATTCCTCGTGAATCTTGGTCAGTTCGCGACCAATGACGGCCGGCCTATCCCCCAACACATTTTGCAGCTCATTCAGCGTTTTTAGCAATTGGTGGGGAGATTCATAAAACAGCAACGTCTCTGAATAGTTTCGCAATAATTGAAGACGGTTGCGGCGCGCGACAGTCGCTTTTGGCAAAAAACCAACAAAAAGAAAACCGCCTGTCGGCAACCCCGAAGCCATCAGCGCCGTAAGCGCAGCACAAGCACCAGGAATCGGAGTAACAAGGATACCCGCCTCAATTGCCAGTCGGGCCAGATCTTCACCTGGGTCAGAAATTCCCGGCAAACCGGCGTCGCTGACCAACGCAACATCCTGTCCCGCCAGTAGCTTCGCTACCAGTTCAGGTCCCTTCGTATTTTTATTGTGTTCGTGATAACTAGTCAGCGGCACGTGAATATCAAAATGGCTCGTGAGTTTGCGTGTATGCCGGGTATCCTCCGCCGCAATCAGGGATACTTTTTTCAAAATCTCCACGGCCCGGAAGGTCATGTCGCCAAGATTTCCTATCGGCGTAGCACATAAATATAATGTTCCGTATCCGCTAGACACAATCTTACCCTCTTTTTACGCAGATTACCGATAATAGGACATCACTTCCGGATGATATATATTGCGCGCCTGATACACAACTAATGGCGGCATGACGGACAGGCCTGCATGAGCGCCACTTTTCACTGACTCGATCAATACCATGCGAGGGGCCCTATCGCTGAATGGATGGACAAAACGCAGCCGTTTTGGTTCCAATCCGGCATTGCGCATTTCAATACAAATATCGGTCAGGCGTTCCGGCAAATGAATCATGGCCAGTCGCCCCCGATTGCGCAATAGAAATGCTGCTGCTTGCACAAACTCGCGCAGTCCGGCGGCAGTTTCATGCCGAGCCATTGCCACACCTGTCTTGGGACTGATCTGACCAGATGACGGCAAGCGATACGGTGGATTAGTGGTAACAAGATCAAATGCGCCTGCAGAGTAATATGATTTAATTTGCTTAACATCCCCGCAAATGATTTGCATCCGATCAGAAAGGCTATTCAAGGTGGCTGTCCTGGCAGCCATGCCGGCTAAACACGGATTCAGTTCCAAGCCTGATACAGTTGCGACTCCCCGCGACAAAAGAAATAACCCCACAGCGCCGGTGCCGGTTCCCATATCCACAGCGCGTGAATCGCCTCGTACTGTGGCAAAGTTAGCCAGCAGCACAGCGTCGAGTGAAAACCGAAATTCATCTTCGCACTGGATGATACGCCAACCCCGGACACCAAGGTCATCGATACGCTCCCCGTCCTGAAGTTTAGGCAGGTCCATCATCGTCTTTTTCCGCCACCTCATTCAGTGGCAGTTTTGAAACGCTTCCATCGTTATGCTTCACCGAAACAGCTTTGTGTGCGGCATCAACTGCCACAACATTGCCTTCTCCATCCGACGCAATAACTCGCGCACCGGATTTCGGCATGTTTTGCTTACGGCAGGCAGGCCCGCCATACAAATTACTTTCATATTTGAGGCAGCACATCAGGCGTCCGCAGATCCCCGAAATTTTCGCCGGGTTCAGAGACAAATTTTGTTCCTTCGCCATACGTATGGATACCGGCTCAAAATCGCCGAGGAAGGTTGAGCAACAAAGACTTCGTCCGCAACAACCGATGCCGCCAAGCATTTTTGCTTCATCACGAACTCCGATTTGCCGCAACTCAATACGTGTACGGAAAATACCTGCCAGATCCTTTACCAGGTCGCGAAAATCGACGCGCCCTTCCGCCGTAAAATAGAAGATAATTTTTGACACATCGAATGTGTATTCCACACTGACCAGATTCATGTCCAGTTTGTGCGCCTCGATTTTCTGTGTGCATACACGCAGCGCCTCTGCCTCTTTGGCTTCATTTTCAATCACTTTGGCCGCGTCTTTCTCTGTTGCTCTTCGCAGTACGGGTTTTAGCGGTGTTATAACGTCCGCATCTTCCATCTGCCTTTCCGCAATGACCACATGGCCGTATTCCAGTCCCCTCGCGGTTTCGACGATTACTGGATCCTCTTTTTGAAGTCCAAGAGTCCCTGGATCAAAATAGTATATCTTGCCGGCTTTCTTAAACCGGACTCCTACGATGGTCTGCATTCACATTTCCTCCCCAATACAAATCCGCTGTCCGAATCAGCAATGACTCCAGCATCAGCCGGGAATTGGCGTTTCGTTGCAAGTATCGCCGGGTATCCTCCGCCAACCGAATGGCGGATGCGATGCGTGGGATATCCCATTTCCCGGACATTGAGCCCAGTTCTTCCCGCCAGTCCGCAGTGAAGGTCTCACCATCCGAACTCCCGGTCAAGAATACTCCCATATCACGCAGCACCCAAATCCACTGTTTGATTATATCAAGAATCCGGCTATTTTCCATCTCTTCCATACCGGACAATGTCGGCCAAAGCCACTCTAGATCCGACCGCTCGATATTTCGCATAAAATCCACAGCCTGCTGCCTGTCGACCGCCTCTGTCTCCCGATCCCCTTCCTGTAGCACGCTCTTTGCCGGGCGGATAAAGCGCACCATAGCCGCTCGGGACCGCAAGGTAGAGAGCAGGGAATGGGGAAAAGCCGTAATCAGAATAAAAATGAGTCCTTCCGGCGGTTCCTCCAGGATTTTTAGCAAACTGTTGGCTGCTGGCGGTTCCATACAATCCGCAGGCTCCAGCAAGCAAATCCGATGCCGCCCTCTGACCGGAGCCAATCCCACCAGTCTCTGTATTTCTCGGATCTGTCCGATACGAATCTGGGTTCCTTCACACGTCACGGAAAAAAAGTCCGGATGCGCCTCCAGTAAGGGTGGCGCCGTTTGCAGAACCTGAGCCGCAAAAACTTCTGCCACGATACGTTTGCCGATCCCGGACGGTCCGGCAAAAAGCAGCGCATGAGGCAAGCGATCCATTTCCAACATTCGTTTAATCCGCGTGATAGCCGATTCATTACCGAGGATTTCTTCCCACGAAGCAGGACGCGTTAAACTGTTCATGTATACATATCCACCAACATACCTCTAATGGAATCCATCTTGTCAAGAATCGCCAGCTGTCGTTGTTGACCCTGCCTGACATCTTCCGTCAGGGATTCCAGCGTTTCGTCGACTTTCTTCACCAACGTATACGCTTTCTGACGACCCCGTCGGTCCCAGCCGGTGCCAGATTCTACATCATACATCTGTCCGACGGCCTCCGACATGAATTTTTTCACCAGTTCACGATAAGACTTTAGCTCGCTGAATGTTGGAGTCTGCCCCAAGCGTTTTCCCTGCTGCTGAATTTTCCCCAGCAATTCTTCCAAGCGCTCTCGCACCTGTTGGTCCGCTTCTTTTGACAAATCGACGGAAAACCCACGTTGCGTTGATTCAATCTTGTGTCGGGGTTCGGTTTCGGATGTGACTGACCGGGTTTGGGTTTGGCTCTTATTGACACGCAATGCCATACTATCACCCTCTTTTCTGCAGGAAATCCTTTACGCAAGACTCAATATCCGCCTGGACGGTTTCAATCGTCCGATCGGCATCAATTACGCAAAATCTTTCTGGAGTTTGCGCCGCCAATGCCAGGAAGCCTTCCCGCACCCGCCGGTGGAACTCCTTCCCCTCACAATCCAGACGATCCTTGTTTCCCCTGTGGGCTACCCGCTGTACCAGTCGATCAGTAGCGCCATCCAGTAGCAGCGTAAGGTCCGGGACCAAATCTTCCGTTGCGAAGCGGTTCAGCCAGACAAGCGACTCCATCGGCAATCCCCTGGCAACCCCTTGATATACCAATGTGGAATCGGTATAACGATCGGAAATCACCACGGCCCCACGCTCTAAAGCAGGCCGGATCAATTCCGCTGTATGTTGCGCTCGTGACGCCATATATAATAAAGCTTCCGCCCGCGCCGTCATCTCTCTGTGAACTGGATCGAGAATCAAAGAGCGAATCTCATCCGCAATCGGAGTCCCTCCCGGTTCGCGGGTCTGCACAACTTCCAACCCCATTTGCTCGAACATCTTCCGTAGCAGAGTAATCTGAGTTGTTTTTCCAGATCCATCCGGGCCTTCTATCGTGATAAAAATACCTGCCAATTACGCCACCACTTCCACGGTATTCAAAGTTGGGTCTTCGGGGCCAAGTATAGAAAATCCCTGCCGTTGCAGTGCTTGGCAATAGGCGATCGCTGCCAGCGAAATCTGTTCACCGGGAAACAAAATCGGAATTCCCGGTGGATAACTGGTAATAGTTTCAGCGCAGATGCGTCCAGCTGAACCAGCAAAAGATATACGTTCCTGCGGGCTAAATACCGCTTCACGGGGAGAAAGAAGAAGAGGAGCAATCGCCTCCGGTAAAGACGCAAAGGGAACCGTTGTTTTCCTCTTTTCGCCAGCATACTCCTGTGATAGCGCCGTCAGTGCTTTTATCAGCTGTTCCATGGAAGCCTCATCATCCGCCAACGTGACCAAAAACAGCACATTATTTGCGTCAGATAATTCCGCCTGCACCTTTTCTTGGCGGCGCAGCCATATTTCCGCGTCATTCCCCCGGATTCCCAAGGCACTGACAGTCACCACCAGCTTTGTCGGGTCAAAATCAAATATTCCCGGCCATCCCACCCGATCAGCACCAAAACAATACAGTCCGGGAATTTTGTTGATGCGAGTTCGCGCTACTCTCGCCAGGTCAATGGACTGATTCACCAGAAGCGCGCCGGATTCCTTCATCTGGGTCACAGCGGCTTCGAGCGATGCCAACAATATATAGTTGGGACTGCTCGACTGCACGAGCTGAAGCATCGTTTCCAACCGAGGAACATGTACCCGTTCCCTTCGGCAATGTAACAGAGAAGACTGGGACAATGCCCCCAATGTTTTGTGGGTACTCTGCACAACAATATCCGCCCCGGCCGTAATGCCTTGGATCGGTAAATCGTGAGAAAAGCAAAAGTGAGGGCCATGAGCTTCATCCACCAGCACCGTCATCCCATGTTGATGGGCCAAGGCTGTGATATTTGCTATATCCGCCACTACTCCGTAATAAGTGGGATTGACCAACAATATCGCCTTGGCGTCTGGATTTTGAAGCATCGCTGATTCTGCAGCTTCAACCGTAATGTTCATTGCGATCTGTAAGTCGGTGTCCACTACCGGACGAACAAAAACAGGAACCGCGCCGGACAAAATCAGCGCACCCATCACAGATCGGTGGATGTTGCGCGGAACAATTATTTTTTCTCCCGGTCCCACGGTAGCAAGAATCATGGCATAAATCCCGCCGGTTGTACCATTGACCAGAAAATAACTTTCATCAGCGCCATAAAGAGCGGCTGCCAGTTTTTGCGATTCACGGATCGGTCCCTGTTTGTCAAACAGGTCTCCCAGTCCCGGAACAACTGTCAGATCAAGCGCCAACGTTGATTGGCCCAAATATTGCAGTAGGGTTTCATGCGCGCCCTTGCCTGATTTGTGACCGGGAGTATGAAATGGCAGCACCTGTTCTGCCAAATACCCCTGCATGGCTGCCATTAAAGGCATTTGTGGAACGCACTGCGGTCGCAAAATCACGAGCCCCCTCGCTGTTATCTTTATATTTTATCACAGACGCAAACTTTTCCACAATAAAGAAGCATCCAACGGAGTAAACCCGTTGGATGTCTATCCCATGCTTCAGCTCTAATTTGAGTTGTCGTTGCTCACATACAACAGGTCGCCAATCTCCGTTTGCGACGCACGTAATGTGCCGCAGGGCATCTCCAGCACATACGCCGCACCCTTGCAACCGGCCACTCGCCATGGCGCCAGAGCAGCAACGGTTTTCAAAACTTGGTTCGTAGCGCTGACAAAAGCAACATCAATAGAATACCGCATGCCAAACATGTGAATATCACTACACGGGCGAATCAGCAGCGCTTCCCCTACCGGTAGATTTTGCGTACCTAACAGGCCTCTGAGACGACTAAAAAAAGAATTGGCAATCCGCAACTTTTGCGCCACCACTGTGTTCCGCGTCTGATTCATCAGTATCATGCCGCTTCACCCTGCTTTTTATTTTGCGCCAAAAGTACCAATCAGTTGAATCATCGCCGGTCCCAACAGAATTACAAATATCGTCGGGAAAATAAACATCACCATTGGCAGCAACATTTTTACCGGAGCTTTCATGGCCGCCTCTTGAGCCCGTTGCCGACGTTTTTCCCGCATGGCGGCCGATTGAATTCGCAGCACATTGCCGATCCCGACACCTAGTTGGTCGGCCTGAATCAGTGAAGTAGTGAACACCGACACATCTTCGAGGTTGCAGCGATTCGTCATTGCCATCAGGGCATTTCTCCGGGGAACCCCGACACGAATTTCATTGAGCAGACGTGAAAATTCTTCGACCAATGCCCCTTTCATCTTTTCTGACAGTTTATGCAAGGCTCCGTCAAACCCCAGTCCCGCCTCGACGCAAACAGTCAACAAATCCAAAACGTCCGGCAAATCTCGCACCATACTGTGTCGTCGAGCCTTGATCTTTCGATTCAAAATCAGAAAGGGTAGATAAATTCCTCCTGCCAAAGCATATAGGGAAAAACCGATCACCTGGTGAATTTTAGCCTGCGCCAGCATGGCCACCATAGCCGTGATCAGCGGCAATGCGATTCCTAAAAATGAAGCCAGCAGTAAAAATTCGTTGGCACCCATGCCGCCGAGTCCACCCGCTACCGCCAGTTTTTCTTCCACCATATGTCGGAGCGCTTTGGGCGTAAAACGAGTGAGGCGAGCCGCCACAGATCCTGTCAGCGGAAAAAGAATCCGTTGCGAAAAGGGCCTCGACAACTCTTCATCCAGATCCGTGCGGTTTTCCAGGAGATTGTCCAAGGCTCTCAACCGCAACTCGGCGGCCCCTTCTGTCGGGGCGTAAGTCTTGAGTGCTATGTAAACCAAAATGAACATTGTGAGAAAGATTAATAAAGCTATCAACCACAACATTCTCGCACCCTCCTCACTTGGGCCAGAAAATTTCATTCGGCAGGTTGATTCCTGAAGTAGTCAGTTTGTCGAGAAATTTGGGCCGGATGCCGGTCGGTTTAAATCGTCCAATCACCTTGCCGTTTTCATCACACCCATTCTGTTCAAACACAAAAATGTCCTGCAGGGTAATAATGTCTCCCTCCATTCCCTGCACTTCTGTCAGATAAGTAATTTTTCGGCTGCCATCCCGCAATCGCGACTGCTGTACGATGAGATCTACAGCCGAAGAAATCTGCTCGCGAATCGCACGGACCGGCAGTTCCATCCCGGCCATTAACACCATGGTTTCAAGACGAGCCAGCATGTCACGCGGCGAGTTGGCGTGTCCGGTAGTCAACGATCCATCGTGACCGGTATTCATTGCTTGCAACATGTCGAGAGCTTCCCCGCCTCGAACCTCACCAACGACAATACGATCAGGTCGCATCCGTAGCGAGTTACGCACGAGGTCGCGCATTGTAATCGCTCCTTTTCCCTCGATGTTCGGTGGTCGGGTTTCCAAAGTTACTACGTGATCCTGCCGCAGCTGCAGTTCCGCCGCATCTTCAATGGTCACGATGCGGTCTGTCGCCGGAATAAAAGACGATAACACGTTCAAGGTCGATGTTTTACCAGAGCCGGTTCCGCCGGAAACCACAATATTGAGTTTTCCTTCCACACAGGCGCGCAACAAAACCGCCATCTCATGCGTAAAGGTGCCAAAACCAACCAAGTCATCCACAGTAAACGGGTCCTTGGCAAATTTGCGGATCGTGATAGACGGGCCTTTCAGCGCCAGCGGTGGAATGATAGCATTGACACGGGATCCATCCGGCAAACGGGCATCCACCATGGGAGAGCTTTCATCGATCCGTCGCCCGAGAGGCGATACGATTTTCTCGATCACATGCATCACATGGGCATCATCCCGAAACCGAACATCCGTCAGCACGAGTTTTCCTTTGCGTTCTACATATACTTGGTTGGGCCCGTTAACCATGACTTCGGTTACACTCTCATCCTGCAACAAGGGCTGAATTGGTCCATATCCAAGCACTTCGTCTACAACTTCCGAAATAATTCGGCTTCGCTCAAAACGAGGAACAGGTATAGGCTCCTCATCCATGGTAGCATCCGCAATGCGTGTGACCGATTCTTCCAACTGACGCTGTTCAATCTCGGTCGCGCCCAGTTCATCCACGACCCGTTTATGAATTTTACTTTTCAAAGACAGATAAGGATCACTCCGCAATGGCGCTGCTATTTTGGAACGCTCACCAATTTTGGCGTTCGGCGTCTGTTCATTATTCTTCCGGCCTTCCAGCCTCTCAAGCAATGCCATGATTCATCACTCTCCCTCGGTCTTATTCCATTCGCATAACCGTAGTGCCTGTAACAGGAAGTGGATTCGACGGGAAGATGACGGCAATCAGAGGTGTGCTGATCGTAACTGGATTTGTTACGCTCACCGTCACCGAAGTTCCTTTTACCCGAGTTGCCGGTGTAACAGTCGTTTGTAACAGCCCCTTATCAACGCTGGCAGCCGCTACCGCAGCAACCGCCTCGACCTCAGCATCCGTCCCCCCCACTGCCGCAGCCCGAGCGCCTTCGCGGGAAGCTGCCGTAACCACCAGATATTGATGAAAAATCAGTCCGAATTCCATGATCCCCATCAGCAACAATATAAAAACAGGCAGAACCAGAGCAAATTCAACCATTGCCTGGCCGCGTTTTTTTTTCAGTTCTCTTTGAATCCTAATCATGCTGCTTATCCTTCCGCCGTGATGACGGCCGGCGATGATATGCACAAAGCTTAAATTACATAGGTGTTCGCAATCATTGTAGCACTTTTCTGTAGAATTACCCATCCGGCCTCAGTCTTAATTTTTTTAGGGCTTGGAGTCCTATTTTTCTTGGGAGTGTGGTCCCTATATTAAATTTTTATTCCATCCCCCTCTTGCCACAATC
>DATMYT010000549.1:0-4380 GCA_035560855.1 Negativicutes bacterium
ACAGGTTTTAGAAGAACAAAAACTTTATTTTCCCAACATAATGTTGAGAATCTCTATATCAGTTGATTTCATGCCCTCACGGCCCATGCGGCCGATGTTCAGGATCGTCTGTTCTATATCCTCATTTACAAGCCCCTCGCCGGGCTGAAACGATAAGTTTTTTCGGCTTAGGTGCAGAGCCATAAGGGCCGCATCCACGGCGCTGGCAATTTTGGCAGCACAGGAAGGCTTGGCGCCATCACACACCATGCCGCCGATCGTAGCAATCGTGCTGGTGATGGTGGTGCAGATTTCCTCGTAGGTGCAACCCAAGAGATAAGCGATGCCTGCGCCGCTTCCGCAGGCGGCGCTGACAGCGCCGCAATAGGCGGAAAGACAACCAATATATTTTTTTTGGTGGATAGCCACCAAATTGCTTACAACCAAAGCTCGATATAATTGTTCACGGTTCGCGCCGTATTCCCTGGCATACTCCACCACCGGCATGGTGACGGTGATGCCCTGATTGCCACTGCCCGAGTTGATGACTACCGGAAGAGCGCAACCGCTCATACGGGCGTCCGAACCGGCAGCGGCGGCAGCTTTGGCGCGCAGTTTCACATTGGTGGAATCAAAATCAGCCATGAGGGTTCGTCCTACCTGAGCTCCGTAAGGATGGTCCAATCCCTCCTGGGAGATTGCAGTATTGTACCGGATTTGCAGAGCCAACAGATCTTCCACATCTTCCAGCTTTACTTGGTCGGCGAAGGCGAGGATATCTTTTACAGTAAGCAGAGCTTTGTCCGGTTCGTTTTCTTGCTTTTCGGCAGTTTTGTTTTGTTTTACAAAGAGGTCTTCGCCGTTTTTTGTAATGCGGACAATGTTACTGTGATAGTCTTCAATCACGACTTCAGCGGTTTCCTGCCCGGCTGACACTTTAAGTTGAATCAGCAAACCGGCAACGTTTTCGAGCAGTTCGCATTGGAAGAAATCTTCCGCCAAAAGTTTTTGGGTTAGGGCGATATCTTGCGCCGTGACGGTATCCAGTACGGCAAGATTTCGGGTGGCGTCTCCACCGACGATGCCGAGGATTGCGGCTACCATAATGCCCTTCAGGCCGCCGGAATTGGGAACGGTCACACCCTTGGCGTTTTTTACGATGTTGCCGCTACAGTAAACCATGCAGTGCTCCGGCATTTGCCCCAGTACTGTACGCGCCTTTGCGCCAGCGTAAGCGATAGCAATGGGTTCCGTGCATCCCATTGCGACTACCAGTTCGCTATTTAAAATGGCAAGATAACTTTGATAAATTTTCGTATTCACAATCGAACCTCCTGAAGAATAATTGTAACGGTGCTTTCGTGCGTGTATACTGTTCTTGTCATTGCAAGGAGAAAAGGAGGAACCTCTGTGAATTTCCTTGATCTGGAGTATTTTCTGGTAGCAGCGGAGGAGCTTAACTTCACTAAGGCTTCGAAACGGCTCTATATTTCGCAGCAGTCGCTAAGCAAACACATCGCAAAAATGGAGAAACACTTCGGGCTGCAGCTATTTGACCGCAATCCCCCGATGACTTTGACATCTGCAGGGCTTAGCCTCGTTAAACGCGCCCACATACTACTGGAGAACAAGAACGAAACCGAGTTGGAAATTAACGATATAAAAGACTTCCGTAGTGGCAGTCTTTCCGTAGGAGTGACCCATGCAAGAGGCACCGTAATTTTGCCTATGGTGTTGCCCCCCTTCCACCAGGCATTTCCTCAAGTGAAGCTACGGCTGGTAGAAGGGACCTCCCGACAGTTGGATGAGGCGCTATTGGCCGGGAAGGTGGACGTCACCATCGGATTCAGACCTTATGATACGGTCAATGTTGAGTCGGAAGTGCTGCTTGGGGAAAAATCGATGTTAGTAGTGCCCCACCAAATCATGGACAAATATCTGCCGGAAAAAAGCCGGGAATTGCGTTTGATGCAGACTAGTCCGGCTATAGAGATGTTTCGCGACTGTCCGTTTGTCACCATTAGCTCCTCTACCTGGGCAGGGGCTATGTTCGAGAGATACTGCCGCAAAATGGCTTTTACCCCAAGAGTGGTGGTAGAGACCCTCAATATTGCAACATTGGTGTCACTCTGTCTGGAGGGAATGGGTGTCATCATGTGTCCGCAAATTTTCTTGCATAAGCTGAATCCGCAATTGGACAGCGAAAAACTGCAGACAGTATCCGTCTATCCCTTGGATCATGAGCCGGAGCATCACGTTGTTGCGGTGAACTATCTAAAAAACAAATACCAATCCCAGGCGTCCCGAGAATTTATCCGCATAACCAAATCCGTGATGCAAATGTGAAGGTCGCCTCTAATTGCAACAGGCTTCCACATAATCCTTGGTGCGCTTGATAAAAGAAAGCATTTCGTTGTCTAGCGGATGGCGAATGACGCATCCCGGCGTGAGGATGAGGTTTCGACCGCCCAACATCCGGAGACACTCGAAAATCTGATGCTGCACTTCGTTTTTTCGGTTATTGGTGATATCCATGCGTTCCAGGCCGCCCATCAGGCATTTGCCAGTCAGTGCGCGCGCTTCGTCCATGGCGGGAAGCGTTTCCCAAGCATGCCAGTTAAAAGCCGCCACAGGATAGTTTCGCAACAATTCTACCATAATATTGTTGCCGTGGGCATGCAATGTGTTGAACCAACCGGAGGAAGCGGCCTCCAGCACAGTTAAATCATAGGGCTTACCATATTCTGCATAGGCCTTCGGGGTCATCGAATCATAGGTGCTTAGTTGCGAGGCAAAGAAAATTCCGTCTGCGCCGAGGCGCAGGGCCTCTTGCGCAAGAGTGGCCGTGGTTTCGGTGATGACCTTCAAAGCTCTATGTATTGCTTCACCGTGCCCTTCGGCAATGTGGGAGAGCAGTTTCTTGCCTGATAGCTTCTCCGCCGTGGTAATCGGGCTGAAAACGGTAAATAGCACAGGAACGTTTTCACTTTTCACCTTTTCCAGCAACAGTTTCAAAGAGGTGAGTTCCCGGGCGAGACTCCCTTGGTTGATGGAGCAGACCGACAACTTTTCCCAGTCGGCGGCGCATTGGATGGGGGTACTTACCACCTGGGAAACGCCACCTTTTGCCACAGGAGAAAAATCTATCTTACAGCCGAAGTCCTCAATGGCATACATCCCGTTATTCATCGTTTTGATAAAGTCGATATCGTAGGTTTTATAAAATTGATACGTTTTGTCAGCCAACAGAACCGGATCGAGATCGACATCGGGAAGATGGCTCCAAAAGGAGTACGGCAGGCAATCAGGTTTTTCTCCCAGTAGTGTTGCGCGAATACGGTCTTTTTTATTCATTGGTGGTTCTCCTTTGGCAGGCACTTCGCTTTTGGCGTAGCGCATGCTTATTTTTTTATCACAATCGTATCTCTACGGAACTTGGTGAGCAGTTCATAACCTTCCTCGGTCACCAGCACAGTATCTGAGTGGCGTACGCCTCCCCAGTCTTTGGTCATCAATCCCGGTTCCACAGTGAAAACCATGCCGGGGGCCAACGGGATCTTGTTACCACTTGCTACCGAGGGAAATTCGTGAGTGGAAAGGCCTATGCCGTGGCCGCAGCGTCCAGGCAGAATAGAGGCAAACCCGGCGTCTTCAAACACCTTCATGGCTACTGAATACAAGTCCTCAAAAAGTGCGCCGGGGCGCAAAATGGCGAACAACTCTGAGCGAGCCTGCAACATGGCAGAATAAGCCCGGCTCCGGAGCTCATCAACCTCGCCTACCATCACAGCCCGCTCATTTTCCGCAGCGTAGCCGCCAATTCTCGCCCAAGACATGGGCAAGACCAAGTCCCCCGCCACCGGAGTGTAAGCTTGAGGACAATCGCAGCCGTAGGCAATGCGTTCATTGGCCATACTCCAGACAACCAGCGAGTCAATTTGCGCTCCTTCAGAACTGCCAAAACCGCTCACTTCATAGTCGGGGAATCGCTCATGCCACATTTTGCGCATTTGGTACTGACCTTCAGTACATGCCTGTGCTTCAGTGGCTCCGGCGTCCAGGCAGCGAATGGCGGTTTCGACGCCGCAGTCAGCCAAAGCGGCGGATTTGCGCAGACAGTCGATCTCATAGGCGTCCTTGACGGTTTTGAGCATCCCGATGTTCCCGGCGATGTCGATGGTTTCCGCAATGTTGAGTTTGGAGCGTACTTCCCTTACCCAATTGACACTGGCATAATCGCCCTCGATTCCGAGGCGGACAGAGCTTTTTCCCAGCAACACGGCCATTGCGTCTACGGCATTCATAGCCAGGGCAACATTAGCGCCCCACTTGCCATAAAGCTGAATGTCCTCGATCGAGCCCTCCATACGGGCGTGGTCGTTTCGGATACAGTGCACCAAT
>DATMYT010000550.1:0-6817 GCA_035560855.1 Negativicutes bacterium
GCTAACTGCACAAACGCTAGAGATGCATTGCAAGGCGTCTTTGGCGTTCTTTTTTGTGGAAATGATTTGGCGGAGGTGCTCCAAAAGGCTTTGGGAAAATCAGTGGCAGTGGGTCCCTGGATTATGAGATTCAAAATCACCTCGCAATTTCATCGGTAAGGCTACATTATGGAAAAATCTACAATTGCAGCAAAGAAACAATGTCTGAATTTTGCAGAAGTTGTCGGCGCTTTTATGTTGGCGACTATCCGAGACTATGATTTTCCCTTGCACAGATTGCGATGCTGTTGGGGACGGCGCGATATCGTCTTGCTTTATTATTCGCGTGAACTATATAGATGGGAAAAGAAAATGGAAAATGGCAAAGGAACGGAGGAACAGGGAAAAGAAACAAAACTGACAGACTTTTGGCGTCGATCTAGTCTATTGGATGAAATAGTCGGGCGATGGAGTCGGTTTTGCGAAAAACGCTATGGAATTACGACCAAAAAGGTGTGCTTTTTCCCTCGATTTTTGCATCAAGATAAAGAGTATGGGTATATCTTGTGTATGTTTTGTCACCCGTTTTTTGCAGTAGCTTGTACTGTGAAGGCTGAGGAAGGCGTTGCCGATTGTGGCAAATATGCAGTGGTGCATCCTAGCAGTTTGGTGACGCAGAATACATGGACCGAAGAGACCATGAACGTCGAATTGTGTCGAATGTTGCGGGAAACTGGCGGCAAGGGGCCGGAGAGGTGCCGGGTTCTGATTTTGGATGATCGCCATATTCTGTTCATACTTTCCGGGTTTATTGTCGAAGGTTTTCGCAGCGTAACGGAAATGGAAGCTGCGATGGTCAGTTCCCTGCAGTTTATTATCAAACGGCAGTTAGGGACTTGCGTTCAAAATTTGCTCGGTAAAATGGGAGTGCAGTCCGTACGCTGCGATATCGAAATGGAACTGGAGAGTAACGAAGCCTCCATCCTGGTTGTTTTGTAAGAAGTTTAACTGGTTGTTAAGTAGAAGCGATTTGGTAGTCTCACAAGTGGCAGCGCTAACTGTGTTGTACGCCGGAAACTCTGCGGAGTTTTTGGCGTACTTTTTTATATAGCCCATTGTTCAAAGAAGATACCAGAGAAGAAAGGGAGCGATACTTTGAAAATGCGTGTGGGAGCGAAAATCGCCATCGGGTTTGCGATCGTGGTCTTGATTCAGTTGGTTATGGGGGCTACCTCTTATTTTTCCGCCGGTAAAGTGGAAGAACAAATGGGCATGGTTCAACGCAGCAATCAACGTGTGGAATTGGTGACGGCGGCGGATCAGGCGTTTACAGCCGGGGTTCTCGCATCTCGTGGCTATATGCTTTATGGCACGGATGGCTATGCCAAACAGGCTGATGAACAGTATTCCATCGCAATAAAGCAGGCAACGGCTTTACTGCAGATTGCCCGCCAGGAAAAGAAAGCGGAAATCGAAAAGCTGATCGAAAATATCAAGAAATATAAAGACGGAATTCAAGGGCAGTTATTTCCGGTCGTTCAGCAGTATCATAGAGAACGCAGTGCAGGGACGGCGAATGCGGCGGTAGTCAAAACACTGGAAGACAGACAGGTCGAAATCGGACAGTCATTGGCGTCCTTTACCGAAACAATCCGCAAGACAATGGATGCACAGGTGGAGGAGAACCGAAAGGTCACGAATGAGCGATTGCGTGATTCCGCGGCAATCGTTGGGATAGTAAAAATAACCACGATATCATTCAGCGTGGTGGGATTGATTCTAGTCATTATTATCAGCATTATGCAGACGCGAATGGTTATCAAACCTTTGGTGACGGTAAGTGCGCGCATTGACGAGATGGCGCAGGGACATTTTGACAAGGATATTGACAAAAACTATCTAAAACGAAGCGACGAGTTTGGCGATATGGGTCGCTCGTTTGACCGAATGCTGCGTAGCATTCGGCAGTTGATCGGACAGGTTTCACAAAGCGCGGAGCAACTGGCAGCCTCGTCGGAAGAGTTGACGGCTAGCGCCGAGCAGTCCGCCCAAGCATCCAACCAGGTGGCGGTATCGGTGACGGAAATGGCGCATGGTTCGGAAAAACAGGTGTCTGCGGTCAATGATACTTCCTCTGTTGTGCAGGAAATTTCCGCGACGATGGAGGAATTGTCGGCAACGGCTCAAGACATGTCTTCTCTGGCTTCTTCCACTGCCAAGGCAACAATGGAAGGTCAAAGCTCGATAGACCAAGCGGTGGACCAGATGAAAAACATCGGCAGTGGTGCGCAAAAAGCGCAGGGAGCGGCAGGTGATCTGGAATCCGGATCTCGTCAGATCGAAGTCATCGTCGGCCTGATTTCCAGTATTGCAGGTCAGACCAATCTATTGGCTCTTAATGCAGCGATCGAAGCAGCACGGGCCGGTGAACAGGGTCGCGGATTCGCAGTAGTGGCTGAAGAGGTACGCAAGCTGGCCGAACAATCCGAGCAGGCGGCACACCAGATCAAGGAGTTGATCGGCAAGAACGATGCCAATATTAGGAATGTAGTGGAGGTCATTACCGCAACATTGCGGGAAGTCGATCAGGGGGTTCAGTTGGTCAGCAAAGCAGGCGATGGCTTTGGCGAGATACGGGGCATGATTGAATCCGTAACTCGTCAGGTGGATGAAATTTCGAAGGCAATCGGCGAAATAGCATCCGGTAGTCAGCAAATTGTTCATTCGATGAAAGATGTGGAAACTGTCAGCCGCAACGCTGCATCAGAGGCGCAGACGGTGTCGGCGGCAACTGAGGAACAGTCCGCATCTACTGAAGAAATCGCTTCCTCCAGCCAGGCGCTGGCCAAATTGGCCACGGATCTGCAGGCGGCAATGGGACATTTCAGGATATAGCAGCGTTCCCTATTGTGGGGTGTACAAAGAAACCGTCCGGATTTTCCGGGCGGTTTCTTTGTGAGTGGACCTGTATGAGGAGAAGGATATGACCAAGACATGTAGAAGTATAAAGAGCTTGTTATTGCTACACGTTTAAAGAGGAGTGACACACTACATGCTATTGCATCAGATTATTACCATCGGGGAAGAACAACAGATTGCCTTTCACGCCGATCCCGACATTTCCTATGGAAGACTTCGACAGGAAGTGACCCGATATCGCGATTATTTACACAAGGCGGGAATTGGTCGGGGCGAAAATGTGGGCTTACTGGTTCGCAATTCCCCGGCTTTTGTGTATGCCTACATGGCGATTGTCAGCTTGGGCGCCGTGGTCGTACCGATCAATTATCAGCTGACAGAACAAGAAGTGGCGTTCATTATCGGGGATGCTCAGATGAAAAACATGGTGATTGCTGCCCCGCGCGACTTACCGGCCGTGACGCAGCACATCGTTTCGCAGATCGATGAGTTCGTCGCAGCGCCGACAGAGGCCGCGCCTGTATTGGACAAGATGCTTAGGGAAGAGCAGCCGTGTACCATCATCTATACGTCGGGAACCACAGGAAACCCCAAAGGGGCCGTATTGACGCACAAAAGTCTGGTCAGTGACGCCGAATGCTTCTCAGAGGCTATGCCGGTTCACGCGACGGACAATATTTTGTGCATTCTCCCTTTGTATCATTGTTTGGCGTGGACCTGCATCATTTTGAGCGGTTTTTTGCATCAGGCCTCGGTGACCATTCTGGATACGTTCGTTCCCAAGGATGTCATCGCGGGCATCAAGCGCTTTCACGTCACGGTGATGTATGGAGTTCCTTCCGTCTATGCCTTGCTGTTGAAATCGGCTGAGGCCGATGATCTGAAAAGCCTGCGGTTGTTCATGTCCGGCGGGGCGTCGCTGCCACAGCAGGTGGCCGAGGATTTTCAGCGCAAATTCGGTATCGGCGTAACAGAAGGCTATGGGTTGTCGGAAGCTTCGCCGGTCGTTGCCACCAATCCGCAAGCGCGGGCCAAGCATCTTTCCATCGGCAAGCCGATCCCCGGGGTATCAGTGCGCATTGTGAATCCTGAGGGAACCGAACTGCCAAGCGGCGAAGTGGGCGAACTGATCGTGCAGGGGCCCAACGTGATGCAGGGGTACTTTAACCTGCCGGAGGAAACCGCCCGGGTGCTGCGCGGCGGTTGGCTGCACACCGGAGATTTGGCTTATCAGGATGAAGAAGGCTATTTGTTTATCGTTGACCGGTTGAAAGATTTGATTATTACGCATGGGGAAAACATCTATCCCCGCGAGGTTGAGGAGCAGCTATACCGCTTTCCCGGCGTTGTCGAAGCGGCGGTCGTCGGACGCAGCGATAAGCTGCGAGGGCAGGTGGTGTGCGCCTATATTGTTCTGGCTGAGGGGCAGGTTTTTAACAAAAAAGCGCTTAAGGAACATCTGCGTGGCAAACTGGCCGCCTACAAGATTCCGCGTGAATTTATCCAGATGGATGCCTTGCCCAAGAATCAGGCGGGGAAAATCATGAAGCGCTTGCTCTAATTATCGGCAACACTTACGTGTTTGTAACGATCGCGGACCTCCGCCCGTTTGGCGTTATTGAAACGGTCAAGGGTGCCGACCAGGTAACCGGTGATACGGCGGATTCGCTCAACAGGCGGTCCGTCGTTTTCGTTGCGTCCGCATTTCGGGCAGATGCCGTTGATGATGCCATTGTAGCCGCATACTGGATCGCGGTCCACCGGATGATTGATAGAACCATACCCAACACCGCTTTCTTTCATGCAGCGGATGATTGCTTCCAGCGACGAAGGATTCTTGGCCGGGTCGCCATCCAGCTCAACATAGGTAATGTGTCCGGCATTGGTGAGCGCGTGGTAGGGCGCTTCCAGCCGAATTTTTTCATAGGCGCCGATCGGAAAATAGACCGGAATGTGGAATGAATTCGTGTAGTATTCGCGGTCTGTGATGTGAGGAATTGAGCCGAAGCGTTTGCGGTCGATTTCGACGAAGCGACCGGCCAGCCCTTCCGCCGGCGTGGCGAGCAAGGAAAAGTTGAGCTTGTATTTTTGTGCTGCTTCGTCCAGCTTTGTGCGCATATGGCTGATGATTTCCAGACCGAGGGTCTGCGCTGCAGCCGACTCGCCGTGGTGCTTGCCGATGAGCGCTTTCAGGCATTCGGCCAAACCGATAAAACCGACGGACAGGGTCCCGTGCTTCAGTACCTCGCGAATTTCGTCGTCCGGTCCCAGATTTTCCGAGTCCAGCCAAATCCCGTCACCCATCAGGAACGGGAAGTTCCGGACTTTTTTGCGGCATTGAATTTCAAACCGATCCAGCAACTGATCAATGCACAGGGCAATCATCTCGTCCAGCTTCTGGTAAAACTCCGGCACGCTACTGTGACTGAGCAAGCCAAGGCGGGGCAGATTGATGGAGGTGAAGCTGAGGTTGCCGCGGCTATACACGATTTCCCGCGTAGGGTCGTTGATGTTGCCGATAACCCGGGTGCGACAGCCCATGTAGGCCACTTCAGTTTCCGGGCGGTGCGGTTTGTAATACTGCAAATTGAAGGGGGCATCGATGAACGAGAAGTTCGGAAAGAGGCGCTTGGCGCTGACGCGGCAGGCGAGTTGGAACAGATCGTAATTCGCGTCGCCGGGATTGTAGTTAACCCCTTCCTTGAGCTTGAAGATTTGAATGGGGAAGATCGGCGTTTCGCCGTAGCCGAGGCCGGACTCTGTCGCGAGCATGATGTTTTTCATCACCATTCGGCCTTCGGCGGACGTATCAGTCCCGTAGTTGATGGAACTAAAAGGCACCTGCGCACCGGCGCGGCTGTGCATGGTGTTGAGGTTGTGGATCAGGGCTTCCATTGCCTGATAGGTAATCCGGTCCGTTTCTTTCAAGGCTTGCTCACGGGCGAAGATCTGCGCTTTTTTGAGCAGGGTGGGTTCAAACGTGCCCGACAGCAGCCGGGTTTCTTCGTCAACATATCCGTTGTCATTGTTGATTTCTGGGAGCAACTGCAAACGTACGGCGATGTCCTTGACCGTTCCACGCACTTTTTCCGCGATGCCTTTCGGCTCAACCGCCGAGAATTCGAGGGCCTTGACTAAATTTTCCCGATATTTCTTGGCAAAAGTTTTGCGAACGCCATCCGCAAGCGCATAGTCGAAACTTGGAATGCTTTGACCGCCGTGCTGATCGTTTTGATTGGATTGAATCGCGATGCAGGCGAGAGCCGAATAGCTGGCGATATCATTGGGTTCGCGCAAATAACCATGACCAGTTGAAAAGCCATCTTTGAACAGCTTCTGGAGGTCGATCTGGCAACAGGTAGTGGTCAGGGTGTAAAAATCAAAGTCATGGATATGAATATCCCCGTCGTTATGCGCCTTGGCATGCTCCGGTTTGAGGATGTACATTTCATTGTAAATTTTGGCGCCTTCCGAGCCATACTTCAGCATGGAGCCCATGGCGGTATCTCCGTCAATGTTGGCGTTATCCCGCTTCAGATTGCTCTGCATGGAGTCGCTGGTAGCGATTTCATCATATGTTTTCATCAACCGTGTATTCATTTCCCGCGCTCTTGTGCGTCCGGCGCGATAGAGAATATAAGCCTTGGCGGCGTCAGTCTGGTCAGCGGTCATAAGTACTTTCTCGACGATATCCTGAATTTGTTCGACGGAAGGCGGAGCGCCTTTCACCGCAATAATCCGGTCGGTCTGTTCAACGACGTGAGTCGCGAGCGACATGGCCAGTTTTTCATCGGCGGGTCCGACGGCTTGCAATGATTTTAAGATGGCGTTAGTGATTTTTTCTAAATTGAAGGGGACTTCACGACCGTCTCGTTTTAGAATGGTTGTAAGCATGTTTATCCGGCTCCTTACAAAGAAC
>DATMYT010000551.1:0-2201 GCA_035560855.1 Negativicutes bacterium
CTTTTTACATAACGACCATTCTGTTTTCTTCTATTCAAAATACGGGAAGCGTCGTCCATGTTTTGTAAGAATTCTTCAACATATTCCGGAAATATCCGCTGCTTGGCAGGGAAACCTAATCAACTATTTTAATGAAAATTCAACAGTCGCGAGAGCATGTATTCGAGTCATATCAAAAACGGGAATAGCACTGTCTTTTTGACTAATTAGCAATGGAATTTCCGTGCAACCCAATACAACACCTTCTGCACCAATGTTATTCATGTGTCCGATAATTTTCACAAAAGCCTCCCGCGACGAATCCAATACTTTGCCCAATACCAATTCATTGTAAATAACGGAATGGATTATTTTACGTTCATCACGATCTGGGATAAACACTTCAATTCCATGCTTTTCAAGTAAACGGGCTTTATAAAAATCCTGTTCCATAGTGAATCTTGTCCCCAGTAGTGCAACTTTCCGCAGTCCCATTTTCTTAACTTCAGTTGCAGCAGCATCTGCAATGTGCAGTAACGGAATACCTACTTGATTTTCAACTGCATCTGCTGTTTTATGCATCGTATTTGTACAAATGACAATAAAATCTGCCCCGCCATTTTTCAAACGAGTCCCTGCATCAATCATTAACTCAGTAAGTTTATCCCAATCGCCTTGATGCTGGAGTTGCTCAAATTCAGAGAAATCGACAGAATACATGATGCTTTTTGCCGAATGAGTACCACCCAACTTATCCCTAACCAACTCGTTAATTATACGATAGTATACGGCGGAGGATTCCCAGCTCAATCCTCCAATCAATCCAATAGTTTTCATATTTATGCTCCTTCAACTTACCAAAATAAAACATCAGTTTCCAGGCGAGCCTCCACGTTTCAGCAGCAATGGCTTAGTTAGTCCTACCACACCGACCAGTCCCAGCAGCGTCAGAAATATTTTCTGCGGCCCTAGGTATCCATTGGTGGGATCATACCATTCGTTCAAAGAATGATTGTGGTCTTCTCTTCCGCCGCCACATATACGTATCGCTGGAATTTCCAAACTTATCGGCAGATTGGCATCGGTACTACTGGCAGGACCAAATTCAGGAATTATCCCCAGCGCTTCCGTCGCCGCCCAAGCTGCCTGAACAATATTGGCATCAGGCGCCTGCTGCCCTGCGGGTCTGTTCCCAACCAGCTTAATCTCCACCTTGATATCGTTGCTGTTCCAGCGGGCATTTTCTTCGTTGACTGCTTCGGTAAGCATTTCCATGACAGTTGTTTCGAGTTTTTTGAGTTCTGCTTCGCTAGCCGAACGCAGATCCAACAACATGGAAGCTTCTGCCGCGATGGAGTTGACTGATGTACCTCCGGTTATCGTGCCCACTGTGAATGTTGTTTTAGGTTCCGTCGGCGTTTGAACTTCCCCAATTTTAGCAATCGCTCTACCCAACGCATGAATGGCGCTTGGCAGTCCAAAGGCGTTCCAGCTGTGACCGCCGCGTCCCCGATAGGTAATCTCATAGCGACGACTGCCGGTAGCCAGGTATGTAATAATCTGTTCTTTGATCCCATCAACGGCAATATATCCGTCGATATCTTTGTTTTCCGCGAAAAAGGCTCTGACGCCTCGAAGATCTCCCAACCCTTCCTCGCCAACATCCCCACCAAACACTATGTCCCCCACCGTATTTATGTCAGCGTCTTTCAATGAACGAATCACGGACAATATGGCTGCTAGTCCGCGGGAATTATCTGAAATACCGGGTGCATACAGCAACCCATCTTTTTCATGCACTGAAACATCCGTTCCTTCACCAAAAACTGTATCCAAATGAGCAGAAACAAAAACGCGTGGACCCTCTCCCGTTCCTTTATACACGCCAAAAACGTTGCCTTCGGCATCCTCACGAACCTCAGCAAGACCCAACGCCTCCAGTCGTGCCTTGTAGTATTGCGCCCTTGCTTTTTCATGAAACGGCGGTGCTGGAACTTCGTTAATAACAATCTGATCTGAAACGGTGCTCTGATGGTCAGTCTCCAAGAATGCGAGCCCCCGTTGGACCTGCTCGGAATCCTGAAGGTTAGCATAAACCTCCCGCACTGCGGCCGACACTTTGTAATCATTTATCATGCTACACCCATTCCTCCCATGTTTTATTTTTCAAAAACTTTGCCCGGTTTCTTGTGTTTGGCAAACCCGCCAGTCTACCTTAAAAG
>DATMYT010000552.1:0-6488 GCA_035560855.1 Negativicutes bacterium
GTATTTGCATGGGCAACTTAGCAACGATCGTTTCGAATTTCTCTCCATACTTGTTTAGCCCCTCTTTTGCGCACCGATAAGCCGTATTGGCGCGATTACTCTCAATTTCCAGTCGCCGATTCATCACGGTTACACTCCTCCCGTTGTCGCAACTTTCGCAGGGCCTGAAACCAACGAGCAGCTCAATTTTGTCCTGACCAATCCTTTTCCAAGTGTGGCATTTCCTCCAATCTGCACAACAGATGGAACTTTGCTGAAAAATGTACGAACAGCATCAACCTCTTTTGCCTCATCACGCTTGGCCCTCTCTTCGGCCACTCTTTCATCAAGATTGTCAAGACCTTGGTCTTTTATATATCCCATGAAGGGTTCAATTATTATTGCATTGTGAAACAAGGGGCTGAACAAAACAAGCGAATACAGGATGCTTTCCGCTGGCAAGTATTCTTCAGTAAAGAGAGCTCCGTCTTGAACGGTCCCTCTCTCGTTATTGATTTTTGTTCTCGTCAGAACTTCGGTTGAGAGATTCACAAAGTCCGAATAAGCATCGTTCGTCAACACGACCAGATTTTTCGAGAGATGACTGTGCCAGTATGAACCTTTCTCGAAAAGTAGATCTGCAAGCCACGAAGCCAATTTCGTGGTTTTACCGTTTGCATCAGTATCTTTGGTCATCTTAAAACTGTACTCCTCCAATACGAGATGCTCTCCTGAAACAATCAGGCCACAATGTAACGGAACGGTGTTTACCGGAGGATTCTCCATCTCATATTTGCAGTCAGTCAGCTCTAAATCTTTTTTGAACTGTTCCAGCACCCTCTCGCAGGTTATCCAGGCAAAAACACCCTTCATCGACTTTACAGGAAATAGCAGCAAGCGAGCATCGGTAAATCCCAGAGCCCCCTGAAATTGTTTGCCGTTGACGAAGTGGGCCTTTACACCGGCACCTTCATTTTGAGTCTTGTCATCAAAGCCAAAGGCCAGATGAATTTTCTTGCGCTCTTCATCGTTAGTGAACTTGGTTTCGAACGCCTCCCGCAAACTCCCTTTCAACGAGGATCCTTCAATTTTTGGAAATGAAGTATGCCGTTCCCTCTGGATCGGCAAATCGATAACCCCAAGATCATTGCCACTTCCGGCATGCATGGGCGTTTCACAAATCAGAAACAATGGGGTAGCTTTTCGAAACATGGTATTAAGGGTATGATATGATTTTCTTTTGTATTTGCTCTTTTATATTGGAAAGGGGTTTGTGCATAAATCCCTGCAACTCACGTACCGCGGTCATTAAGAACAGCATGAACACGCATTCGGGATAGTACTTATGAACCACTGACCTGATTTCTGATATTCCCTGAATTTTCGAAATATCTGATATATTATCGCCCCCTGTTGAATAGATACACAGATGATACTCATCAATGGCAATATCATTCTCCTTGAGTTCTTGCAATAGATTCCCGATCTGCTGATCGGGCTGTTCCGAATAAGTAAATATGTATCTTCTCGGCTTTGACTCAGCGATAATGATCTTATCATCGCCTTCTATGACGAGATCTACTTCCTTATATATCTTTTTTCCCAAAATCCGTTGTCCATTACCAACCGAACGCCTTACTTTTCTATTCGGGTATTGCGATACATAATACTCGAACCAACGAAACTCTGCACAATGCCCTCTGAGCTGAGGTCTTACAGCTTCTTTTACGGCATAAACCTTAAAAATACTACCAAGTGGCGTCAGCTTGCCATCATCGAAAAGAATGTTGTTCTCTACCAGCTCACGCTTATCCTTTTCCTCCAGTGCCTTCAGATCGCTACTGATCTGCAAGCCGTAGTCAACTGCAAGCTCCCAATCGAAATTGATCGGTAATTGCGGAATAGTGATCAACGCATCTGAGCTCTCGAACTTGTACTTGACTGGAACCTGATTAATCTGGCCTATTATAGTCAAATAGGGAATCAGGCCCTTGTATCCCCCCGTTATGTTCAGGATCAATGCATCATACTGCTTTTTTAGCGTAACAAAACGTTCGATAAAATTTTGAAGCCCGTCTGTCTCGAATATATCGGCATCATCGACCCGTAACCCTACAATAACATCCTGAGCAGGATCAAATTGGATTGAAACCGTTTTCCCTGTTTCAGGATGATTAATGATTTGAGTCTTGATCATTTCTGCGGCAAGCCTCGACAAAACCGTATCCGTTGCCAGCAACCGTACATCTACATCATTTCCCTCTGTTTTTATAATATTCATCAAACTGGCAATCTCAGCACACGAATCCTCAAAATGGTTCGAAATCCATCGGTTAAAATGCGGATTAGTACGAATGGATTGAATGCGCTCTTCTCGATCTTCCCACTCGTTATGAAGCGCATTTTTTGTCGCTTCATAATGGGTTGCAATAAATCCTTCAGCCCCATTATAATTTGTAAAAATTGACGCCCCGACCGTCGTAATGATACACGTCATTCTGAACGATCCTCGTTTACCTTTCCGATATAGACTATGCCATAACCTTGTTCAGAACCGTAGTCCGATATTGATGTTGCATGGAGCCCTGCGGCCTTTTCTATAGATCCGCGGTAGTAATAAACACTTCCCGCAGGCACAGCGCGACGCATCGATTTTGGCCCGGGAGGCTTGCCATTTTTTGGCTTCATGTCGAACCCACCAATGTAAACAGGTCGCCCGACCACCGCGGTTACAAGTTCTGCTCCTGGAATTTTTTCCGAGGCAGGACGCCAGCCGTCTTTAAAAATCGCGGGAGTTGCCAAGTAGAGTTTGAAATATTCTCCCAAAATATTCTCCGGCTTCCTTATGTTGGGGCTCTGATCGGGGACTGACACCGATACCGCTTTCCCTTCTCCCCCAAGCCTCATCAAAGCACCTAAAAGATCGAATCCGCTATAACCAATCACCAGGTTGGTCTGACTCAACCGCTTCATGCCGACACGATAGAGCATGCCGTCGTCACTTGATCGTGTGAGGTCGTTCCTTCCAATCCCGATCTTCGGTTCTTCCTTCAGATACTCATGAGTTGGGCAAAGCTTCGCTGGTACTGAATTATTTTGCAGATATTCATTCAGAGATATTTCATCAATCAAGCCTATCGCATCTTCTACCGGCTCTTGTGACTGAAGCAATCTGGTCATATTGAGACAATCCAGACTGGAACAATGCTCTTTTGTCTTTTCGACACATTTGAGCATCAGATACTCAGGAGTATTCCTATCTCTTCTTTCCTTTTTTTCAACGATATCCAGCGGGCATGGATAATAATATCCGTCGCTACGAAGATATGCGTAATAATTGACCTTCAGTCTCTTAGTTGGGTCATCATCGCTATTGGCACTTTGCAGATCAGCGATATGTTCAGACAAATACGCCGTCCGCAATGCCCCGTACAATACCGAAAGCGGCGGAGGAAAAATGCCATCCGCCCAAGTCTCTTCGCCCAATGAAAACGGTTTGCCGTCACGAAAAAAGAGCGTATCCAATGCATTCAGAGCAAGAATTGCCATGGTCACCCCACTGTTGTTTCACGCCTGATAAAATCACAGATATCAAGAAACGAAAGAAGGTTGGAGATATTCTCCGATACTTGCCGCAAAAGATTGACTACATCCAATAAATCCTTTACAGCATTTTCCTTTTCTCGACCAGTTATTTTTGCTGAGCGACGTAACAGTCGTTCCAATTCAGTACGTACAGCTACGTCGCTGAGATATATCTGGCCAGCCTTCAAATCCATCACATTACGCATTTCACGCTCAAACGATTTGATGAAGGTATTCGAAAAGCCGCCATCTCCTTTTAGTCCCGCGACAATCTTCTCCAATAGCCTAAGCGAGTCCACCAGATCCAAACGTCCATTCATCTCACATGTCGGATTGAAGCGTAAATATCCTTCATGTATTTCACCAGAGCGACTCATGACGGCAATACCAAACGCATCCTTTCCGGGGATATCTTTCGCCCTCTTTTCAATTGCTCGGGCTTTTCCAAGGACTTCGCTAAGAGGTGCTTTATAATGGACAACCGTTACCCCGGCTGTAAAGGTAATGGACTGCCCTTCCTTCAGATAGTCCCGGAGAGGGCTAGCTACAAGCGCATCAAATCGCGTGCGCAACACCCCCATCACCTCAAACAGATAAATCAGATTGACGAAACCCAAAAAGTCATCGCCGCCAGTATAGACGGTTCTTCCTTTATGGTCATCCAGGTATTTTTTCGCATCCAGCGCAAAAACGTTGAGCTGTTCCGCCAGTTTCTGCTGAAATTCTTCAAGATTGTGGCGTTCCTTCAGTATTTTGCCTGACCAGATCTTTCCAAAATTATCACCGTCGAATAGAATCAGTGCGTAATATTTATTGCGCTTCTCCTTCGTAAGATCACGAATTGCTCTGATTACGATCTCCAGATCATAACCGTCTTTAATCCTTATCCCCTGACTTTCCAGGTTCTTTTCTGTCAGATTCTCCTCATAGAACAACTGATAGTCAATCTCACCCTCAAAACATTTACTGTAGACCGCCTCCCAACGCTCATCGATGATGTTCATCAAAGCAATCTGTGCCGTCGATGGAAATCTGACACTGTTCTTCTTGTAAACCCGCTTTACAAGAGAAACCGCGCTCAGCGCCTCTCCCGAATCCAAGAAAGCACTCATGCTCTTGCTTTCGCCTGAAAGAAAATTCAGTTTACGTTGCTTGCCATTGATTGGAATTGCTTCCCGATAGAACAATGCCGTACGTTCGCCATCAAGCGAACACTTCCGGCTTCCCACTGGCTCATCAAGCTGGTAGAATTGCCGGACATTCTTTACGCTTCCCAGCAGTCGCCCGAGCTCATCGTGTCTTGACGCATAGTTATTTTCATCCTGGTACGAAATCGCCGCCCAATAGATATCAGGAAATTCAGCAATCTGGCTGCAAGCAATGGAAGATATCTTCGTAATGATTTCCTTGCAGGATTGCATTGATAAATGAGGTATGAGAAATTCGTCTAATTTTTGCAGCTCAAAAGACAACCCTGTGGACTGAAACGCTTCTACCGATAGTTGCATCCATCTTGTCCGAGCAGCGGTTTCGATGGCCTCGCCAAATCCGTGGATACCATCGGTATTTACTTTCGCCAGAAAACGGTTGGGTTTAGATGGTGAGTGTTTACATGGGAAAATAAACGTATTGGCGCTGTTCTGTCGTGAGACTTCTTCCATTGCCGCGACAATCAAGGAAGAAATAATCTGGCTACCAGCAAAAAGATCTCTGGTTTTACGCGCTTGGGCTATGAAGCTTTGGACGGGCCCTATTGAAAAAAGAAAAAGATACTGCTGACTCGACATAACGGTAATGGATGATGCTCTTCAAAAAGGCAAATGAATCTCTACCGAAAACGAGGCCGGGCCGGAAACTTATCCCCTGAATAGTTACTACAAAATTGTAATCGATAATATGTGCATGATGTGGCGAAAGCATTGTCAACTAACAGTGCGTAATCCTTTTTTTTAGATTACGCTTTTTTCTCTCCGTTGTCAATAAAAAAAATAACGCGAACATCATCATTCAGCTCAAACCATCAGACGATCACCGTTTGTCTCTTGATGCATGACGAACATCGTGCAAGTTCATGATTTCTGCGACCTCAAATTTTTCGGTTGATAACGGAGCCGTCGGGCGGAGCCTGACTACATCAGGAAAATGACCGAGCCGACCATGGAGAACAGCCTGAACAACTGACCAGACCAATGAATATCCAGAGGGGATTACGACTAAGGGTATTGACTGCCATTCATCTGGCGTCAGTTCTATTTTATTTATAGCCTTTTCTATTGCGGAAACAAAGTGGTGATCTTCAGCAACATTACCTAATGCCACATTGATCACCTTAGAGGATGTCCAATGCTTTATTCTTTCAATTGCTTTCTGCTGACCAGGCAAAACAGGATGGCCAGAGAAGTTTACGATCAGTTTAGGTGTTTCAGCTGGATCTCCTCCCGCAAAGTGCTGTCGAATCTTCTTCCATAGCCGGCTAATAAAACGGAATAGCCAAGGGACGTTTTTTGTGACGAGGTATTCCAACAACTGGAAGATGGAAACCAGTCCGGTTGTGAATGTAAAAATGAGCCACAAGTTGCTTTTGGTAAGCAGGTCGCTCATAACTGATATTTCTTAAGGTTGGACAAACCGCTCACGCCTCACTTTACGAAATGATAAACGGACTTTGGATTTCAAAATGGCGGTTTCCGTCAATATCGACACGTTCTACGCATCCACGGCACAGAACATAATAACGGATACTGTCGAGCGGGTGATTCGGATCGAGCAGTTTTTGCAAGCGCATACGCATGAGGGCATAATCGTCCTCGGAGACAAAGCACTCGAAAACGCTGAACTGCACGGCAGAGCCAAACCCTTCAAGGACTTTATGAATTTTTGTCCGTCTTCGGTCATTTTCAATATCGTAGGTAACAAGGATAAAC
>DATMYT010000553.1:0-8377 GCA_035560855.1 Negativicutes bacterium
ATGCAGGAACTTTTCGGCTACCTCTTTTTACGAGTGGTAGGCCCTGTTGGCAAAGAGGACAATTATCAGGCGGATAAGTCTTGATATTCAGCGTCAGCAATGCTTTGGCCGGTGCGCCGAAATCTACGGTCCCCCCACTGCGATCGACCAGCATGGCCACTCCTGCGACAACGCCGCCCCATTCTTTGACCACGTCAATGACTTCCATCACTGAGCCGCCGGTTGTCACGATATCTTCCACGATTAGAACCCGTTCCCCCGGTTTGATCTCAAAGCCGCGTTTAATCGTCATTCGCCCGTTGTCCCGCTCGGCGAAGATTGCCCGCGTGCCGAAATGTTTGGCCGTTTCATGCGCCAGAATAATGCCGCCTGTCACCGGTCCAATGACGACATCGATCTTTTCATCCTTAAATTTGTCAGCAAACCCTGCGCACAGCTGCTCTGTGGCTTTCGGATATTGCAGCACCTGGAACTTCTCCACGTACATTCCGCTATGAAGCCCGGATGTCAGGAGAAAATGTCCTTCCAGAATCGCACCATATTTCACAAATAGGTCTTTAACTTCTGCTTCCGTCATCATTTTTTTCTGCCCTCCATCTCTTTCACGATTGCCTGAGCCGCCAAGCGGGGATCTGCTGCTGCAATAATCGGGCGGCCTACAACCAGAAAATCGGCGCCATCCTTCAATGCCTGGCTCGGAGTCGCAACCCGGCTCTGATCGCCTTGTTCACCATTCATCGGCCGTATGCCGGGAGTCACGATCAAAAATTCTTTTCCACAAGCCGCCCGGATTGCGGCAGCTTCCTGTGGTGAAGCCACGACGCCATCCATACCGGATTCCCGGCAAATTACCGCCAATCGAAGCACGGAGTCTCGGACAGAACTGCCGCTGCCAAGCACCGACCATTCCGCTTCACTAATGCTGGTCAATACCGTGATTCCCAGCAACTTCGGTCGAGGTTTTCCCCAATGCGCCGCTCCGTCGCCAGCCGCTTCCACTGCCGCTTTCAGCATCGAAGGCCCGCCTGCCGCATGAATCGTCGTCATCGCTGGCGCAAACCGACATAACGCCCTGAGGCTACGTGCTACCGTGTTTGGAATATCATGCAGCTTCAAGTCCAAAAAAACTTTTTTGTTTCGCCCAGATATCTCTTCCAGCACCGTTTGTCCCATGCTGTAAAAAGACTCCATCCCGATCTTGTAGTAGCCAACTGCGTCGCCGATACGTTCCACAGCTTGCGTCACCTGCTCCATAGAGGGAACATCCAGCGCAACAATTAGGCGGTCCCGATTTTCCATCACTTATTCACCTCTCCACTTTGATCTGACCCACGAGTTGGCTCACCTGATTGAGCCCTCGTGCTTCCAAATATTTTTCCAATCCACTCGCAATTTCCTGCATGGAATACGGGTTTACGAAGTTCGCCGCGCCAATCGCCACAGCCTGTGCACCCGCCAATAAAAACTCCACTGCATCCGACGCGTTCGAAATGCCGCCCATTCCCACCACCGGGATTTTAACCGCCTGCGCCGTCTGCCACACCATGCGAAGAGCCACCGGTTTCACCGCCGGGCCGGACAAGCCACCCACCACATTGCCAAGAACCGGTCGCCAGCTCCGGATATCAATCGCCATCCCTACCAACGTATTGATCAGGGAAACCGCGTCCGCGCCAGCAGCTTCCACAGCTTTGGCAATTTCGGTTATGTCCGTGACATTCGGCGACAATTTTACAATCACCGGCAGCTTTGTCCGTTTCCGGACTTCCGCCGTCACTTCCGCCGCCGTCTCTGGGTCTACACCGAAAGCCATGCTGCCATGTTTGGTGTTCGGGCAGGAAATGTTGACTTCTAGGCCCGCCACACCACTGTCGTCCAATATCTCCGCAAGAAATGCGTAGTCTTCTATCAGATTCCCGTTGATATTGACAATGATCGGCGCCTGAAAGCTCTTGATACGGGGCAGTATGTCGCGCAGGAAAACGTCAACGCCCGGATTTTGCAGCCCAATGCAGTTAAGCATACCCGAAGGCGTCTCGGCAATTCGGCGTCCAGCGTTCCCCCTGCGAGGTTCACGCGTGATTCCTTTCACGACGATCGCGCCAACCTCCTTCAAATCGACGAAATCAGCGAATTCCTCACCGAAGCCAAACGTTCCGGAAGCCGCCATCAGGGGCGTTTTCATCTGGATACCAGCCAGATTTACCGCTAAGGAAGCGCTCATGTCCAGTCCACCTCCTCCGCTGGGAATACCGGACCGTCCTTGCAAATTTGGCGCGTTCCGCCGTCCGATGCTCCGCAGGTGCAGGAGAGGCAGACTCCCATACCGCAGGCCATATGTTCTTCCAGTGATACCTGCGTACGAATCCCCGCTGCGCCAGCCACTTCGGCTACTCGTTTCATCATGGGCCGCGGTCCGCAGGTCAGAACTCCGTCATAAGCGCCTGTCCGCAAAATTTCCGGCATAGCGTCCACACAGGTCCCACAGATTCCGAGACTACCATCATCCGTGGTAATATGCACTTTGTCGCAGACTTCGCCAAACAGCCCCGTCCAAAAAAGTTCATCGCCGGTCCGCCCGCCTGCCAGCACTTCCACCGGTTTCGGGCAGCAACGCCCAGCCGCGAACAGTAGCGGTGCGAGGCCCATACCGCCGCCGATAAGCAGCAACCGTTCCCCTGACAAGTCAAAGCCCTGTCCAAGCGGACCGAGAATATCCAGCTTATCGCCGCCCCGCGCCGATTCCAGCAGTTCCGTTCCATGCCCGACTACCCGGTATATCAACGTCAAAGTTCCTTGTTTTGCATCCGCTCCGGCAATACTGAGAGGCCGCCGGAGGAATGGATCGGTCCACCAAGGCAGCCGCACCATCACAAACTGGCCGGGAACACAGCGCGCTGAAATCTTAGGGGCGTTCACGACCATTCGAAACACGCCGGATGCCAGGAGTTCATTGACCAAAATAAGCGCGTGTTCCACAAATTTTGTTTTTTTCTCCATGCGCATTACCCCTTCCGCTTCTTATTTCGCCATTAAAAAATGCCTCTTCCGCGTGTGAGGCACGCAAAAAAGGCATGAACAATCGCATCGGACTTCATCACCCCTTACCAGCCTCACGGGACCAGTTTAAAGGATATTTTTTCTAATTGTAACAATCAGCGTCTCTCTTGTCAATTAAGAAAACTTAGTGGAAAATGCGGATGGCGTGTGACAGTCGTGCGCGATACCAGCCTGTGAAATGGCGGATTGCCACATGCCCGTCCGTGGAATCGATAATATGTTCATCATCGATAAAAATGACAGTATGTACCACCACCGTATGTTTCGGATCAGAAATATACAGAAGATCACCCGGCATAAAAGGACCGTCGGCATCAATTCGTCGCATTCCACCCGGAAGCGAAAAACCAGCTCGTGGTTCCATTTTTGATTGCTTCACTACATCGCCATTCAATAGTAACCCAAAGCCAAAATTATAAACCCAGGAAGTAAAATTACTGCAATCCATTCCTGGTCCGGACAAATCCGACCGTTCCGTCACTATGGGCGACCAGGCTGGAATGTGGTGATGCCGATATGGAAGTCCGATGTAGTGCTTTGCCACTGCAACTACCCGGTCACGTTTCCATTGCACGACATCTGTACCATGCGGCAATTCTTCCACCAGTTTCTCGATCCCTGGATACCGAGCCGGCATCGGGCCCCACTCACTCGCCAGCATCCGCTGCGTATACCACTCGGCATGCGGAACCTCGGTTTGCGGCAAAGATTTGCGATACTCCATATCCTGCAGCAGTGATGCCTCATATTCCGGAGTTCCCGGAACCAAACCACCTGCGCAGGCCACCCCTGTAGAAATAAAAATGCATGCAACCAACAGCAAAAACAGACACTTCTTCATAATCGACTCCTTCCTTTGCTGCACAAAAAAATTTCCACTGTGGTCTACTCGACGGACAAAATCCAATACACTTCCATAAATTCATTCAGCGGCATCGTAAAGACGCCATGTGTGCGTTTATATCCGTTCTGGATTCCCTCCGGCCCGCGCGGTGTGTACTCGTCTCCCCATGGATTCCAGATCGTCAGCGTATCAGTCGCCTTGTCAAAGCCCAGGATTGCATACACATGATCGCCTGCTACACTATGAGCAATAGACCTCGCCGGTGTCAGCGCCTGCGACATCAGATTTTTCTGCTGAACCCGGATCAAAGCCTCCCTCACTTCCGATCGGGAAGGATGTTTGTTGAGATAAATCACGGTCGGCGATTCGCCTGTCCAGATTTTCTCGATGACGGCCGGCCCGCCTCCGAGCGCAATATTATACGCAGGTTCAACGTTATTAACCACCCGTTGGGTATAATTCGGCAAAACAGCGCCCACCGCTTTTTCGAGTACTGTTACCCATAAGCCGTCGGTAATACTCGATGCGGAATTGAAAAACAAGATCTCCGAATCCGTTGGTGCATTTACCGCCGTTTTCATGCCATTGGGGAAAGAAACCCGGTACTGTCCGTTTGGCAAGGGCTCGATCGCCCGAACAATGGTTTGCGGCCGGTACTGCGCTAGCCAGCCAATCCCCGAGAAGAAGAAGCAATCTCCGATCGGTCCCTGTTTCAACGCCGAAAAACTGGGTTGACCAGTGGTATACAGCTCGCGGCTCATTGTTCCCAAGCTTTCGACAAAAGCGGCATATTGCTTGCTCGTGGGTGTATCAGCAGCAGCCAATTCCTCTGCTTCCGCGCGGGATAGCGGCATTTTCGAGCGTTCGAGCCGCAGGTGTCGAGCCAACGCCGCCAAGGCAGCAGCATCCTCGCCCTTGAACGATGGATTCGCCAATTCATCAATCAAAGCAGAATAGCTAACAGTTGCTTGGCCGCGCGACCAATGGCTCCAGTTACGCTGAATGACTTCCGTCAACGTTGCTGCCTCTGCCCGTTGCACGGATTGTAGCGCTCCTAAAGGAGTCCAGACAAGCCCGAGCATAACCGCCGCCAGGAGAATTGCCCTACCGATTCTTTGCATCATATCCCTCCCGCTTTTGTTATCGTCATCGGTCACTTTATTTTGTAACAACAGTCAGATTAAATGCCTGAGCTGGTTTTGCGTCTTTCATCCAGGGACGGCTGAGGTTGAAGTGGAGAGTTTCCTGTCCCACCATCTCCGGTTTTACGCGCAGGCAGAATTTCCACCGAACACTGCCGCCTGCCAATGGTTGACTGCTCACCGGCTCCGTGCTGTCTGCAATAACTTCCGTCAAGGTCAAATTCTTACTGTCGAGCGTCCAGCTGTACCCGGTTCCCCCTGCGGCATACAGTACAACCATAAAATAGTCACCAGGCGTTACGTTGATGGTTTCCGCCTTGGTTTCGCCGTTTGCGCCGACTACTTCAACCGTTGTAGCGACAGGATAATCATCAATCTTTTTCTCTGCTGCGCTTGCCACACCCACAGTCAACATCGCCAACGTCAGCATCATCACTACCAGTATGCGAATTGTTTTCATCTTTTCACCATCCTTTTTCCAAATATTTTTCCTTTGGCTCATAAGCCACGCAGCCTACCCGAGAATATGAATCTCGCCGCTTCCCCTCGACGTGACCCGACCAATAATGGAGGCCTGCAGAACTCCGTTGTTTTTGAGATTTTCCACCAGATGGGCTGCCTCGGCCTCAGGCAGACTAAACAGCAATCCACCCGAGGTTTGCGGATCATAGCATAGGTCCCGGATATTTTCAGGCACCTGCGAATCAAATGTTACCTTTGTAAGATACTCGCGATTGGCGTACGCACCGGCCGGAACCAATCCCATGGTGGCGGCTTCGATGGCTTCCGTCAGCAGTGGCAACGATCGGCTGAACAGCTCTATCTGAACTTCGCTGGCTTTGGCCATTTCAGAAGTATGTCCGAGCAGGCCAAATCCGGTGATGTCGGTGCAGGCATGGATGGTAAAATCACTGGCTACTTTGGCTGCAACCCGGTTCAACGTAGTCATGCTTTGAATAGCAGCCGCCACTCCGGTTGCAAACATTTCAGCTTTGATCGCCGTCGCAAGTATCCCTGTTCCCAGCGCCTTGGTCAGAATGAGAGCGTCACCCGTCTTGGCGCCGGCATTGGCCCAGACTCGATCTGGATGAACAATCCCCGAAACGCTGAGGCCATACTTCGGCTCAGTATTATCGACTGTATGTCCGCCGATAATAACGGCCCCGGCCTCGGCCATCTTGTCATAGCCACCTCTAAGAATATCCGTGAGCACCTCCGGTCCGAGAGAACAGATCGGAAAGCAGACAATATTAAGCGCTGTCAGCGGAATTCCGCCCATCGCGTAGATATCGCTGAGACTGTTGGCGGCGGCAATCTGACCAAAGGTATAGGGATCGTCAACAATCGGGCTAAAAAAATCGACAGTCTGAACAATCGCCGTATGATCATCCAGCTGATATACCCCTGCATCGTCCGACGTCTCCAGTCCGACCAACAGTTTTTCATGTATTTGTTTCGGCAATTGGCTCAGCACCTGGGACAAAACCGCCGGGCCGATTTTCCCCGCGCAGCCGCCATTTTTCGCATATTGGGTGAGTTTTACCATGATTACTCCCAGCTTTCCTATTTCAATCTTTGTGTTACTATTGTATAGTATAGAAGTTTTCGCCAATCCCCTCCAAATCCCTGCCTGCATAGGTATCCGTCGTATCATCATAATAAAAAGTTCCCGGCCAACTTTCGTCAGTGGCCGGGAACTTTATTATTGACATGGTAGCCCCAAGGGGAATTGAACCCCTGACTCCGCCTTGAGAGGGCAGCGTCTTAACCACTTGACCATGGGGCCATAGAAAGAAATGTATCTCCTACAGTTGTTGATTTTAACCCTTCATGGTGAATTTTGCAAGAGGCATATCGTTTTATTTTGTTTCTGATGCAATAAACCTTTCGGCCTGTTTTAGCCTCGCAAGGCAACATTCCTTCCCCAGAAGCGCCATGACATCATATAAACCGGGACTTACCATGCGACCGGTCAAGGCCAGCCGGGTGGGATGAATGATTTCGCCCGCCTTGATTCCCAGATCCCCGATCAGTTTTTGGTAAGCTTCTTCCGTATGTTTGGCGTCAAAATCCTCTATCGTCATTAGACGTTCCTGCGCCTTTTGCAAGAGGATAGCCGTCTCTGGCGAGGAAAAATATTTGCGCCGTCCCTTTTCATCATATTCCGTAACATCCCAAAAATAATATTCCGCCGCCTCCGTCAGTTCAACCAGGGTTTTGACCCGATCCCTCACCACGCCAACAACGGCCCGGATTTCTGCATACTTTTCGGTCGCCTGTTCCTGCGTCACCAGACCTTGTCGCACAAAGAAAGGGATGGTCTCACGAGTCACTTCATCCAGGTCCATGCTGACCAGATACTGCCCATTCATCCATGTGAGTTTCTTCGTATCGTAAATGGCCGCAGTCTTGGATACTTTGTCCAGTTGGAACTTTTTCAGAGTATCCGCCGGAGAAAAGATTTCCTGGTCGCTTCCGGTTGACCAGCCCAATAGTGTCAAATAGTTAACGATCGCGGGCGCCAAAAATCCCTGCTCGCGAAATTCTTCGACCGATGTCGCTCCATGGCGTTTACTGAGTTTACTACGATCTGGAGCCAGAATCATTGCCGCATGGGCAAATTGAACCGTCTCGTAACCCAACGCCTCATAGAGCAACACTTGTTTCGGCGTATTGGACAGGTGTTCCTCTGCCCGGATGACGTGACTGATCGCCATCGCGTGATCGTCAACAACGCAGGCGAAATTATAGGCAGGCATTCCATTCGATTTCAGAATAACGATATCATCCAGCTGATCAAGGGAAAACGTTACTTCCCCGTGAACCAAATCGACAACCTTTACTTGTCCACGATCAGGAATTCTAAGTCGAACCACGGCTTTTTCCCCGCTGGCGATTCTTTGCTGCGCCACCGCCAGCTCAATGTCGCGACACTTGCCGTTATATCGGAATGCTTCGCCCTGTCGGCGTTGGCTTTCCCGGACTTGTTCCAATTCCTCCGATGAGCAGAAACAATAATATGCCTTTCCTTCAGCCACTAATCGCTGCGCTTCCCGCCGGTATAGTTCCAGCCGCTCCGACTGATAGTAAGGTCCGCAGGCCCCTTCTTTTTCCGGGCCTTCATCCCAGTCTATCCCTAACCATTTCAGACTGGTCAGTATTTGCGATACGGAATCTTCCTTCAGCCGTTCCATATCGGTATCCTCAATCCGCAGAACCAGTTTTCCTTGCTGCTGACGAGCAAAAAACCAATTGAACAGAGCTGTTCGGGCCCCGCCTATATGCAGATAGCCCGTCGGACTGGGCGCAAACCTCACTCTAACTTCATTCA
>DATMYT010000554.1:0-2338 GCA_035560855.1 Negativicutes bacterium
GTATTTGGAGGCGGTTTAGAAGATGACAATCAAAAAAGTTCTGGTAATCGGCGCCGGTCAGATGGGCAGCGGTATTGCCCAGGTCATGGCGCAAGGCGGCATGGATGTCGTTCTGCAGGACATCGAGCAACGGTTCGTTGACAAAGGAATGGCCGCAATCGAAAAGAATCTGGCGAAACTGGTGGAAAAAGGCAAGCTGACGGCCGACGAAAAAGCGGCTATCGGCAAACGCCTGCGTGGTGTAGTAGAACTGGATGAATCGAACTGCAACGTAGACCTGACGATCGAAGCGGTCGTAGAGAACATGAACGTGAAGAAAGCAATCTTCCAGAAGCTTGATACTCTGTGCCCACCCCATACGATTCTGGCATCCAACACCTCTTCACTGCCGGTGACGGCTATCGGCGCGACCACGAAGCGTCCGACACAGGTGTGCGGCATGCACTTCTTCAACCCAGCGCCGGTCATGGCGCTGGTGGAAGTGGTAAAGGGGCTGGCAACAAGCGACGAGACGGTGCAGACGGTTTATGATCTGGCGAAACAGCTCGGCAAAACCCCAGTCAAACTGAAGGACTTCCCCGGCTTCGTCGGCAACCGGATCATGATTCCGATGATGAATGAAGCGATGCAAACTCTGTTTGAAGGAGTAGCAACCGCTGAGGAAATCGACATCGTCGCCAAGAGCGGGTTCGGTCATCCGATGGGACCCTTGGCGCTGTCCGACATGATCGGTCTGGACACAATGCTCTATATCATGGAAGTGCTGTATGAAGGCTTCGGCGATCCCAAGTATCGTCCCTGTCCTCTCCTGCGCAAGTATGTGGAAGCCGGTTGGCTTGGCCGCAAGACAGGCCGCGGATTCTACGACTACTCGAAATAAAAGGGTACAAAGGGGTGTATACAAAAAATGAAAAGCTATAAAAATTTACTGTTTGAAAATCAAGATGGAATGGGAATCCTGACGATGAACCGACCGGCTGCTATGAATGCACTCAATCAAGAGACTGTGAACGAACTGTCGGAATTGCTTGGTGAGATTGAAAAGGATGCGTCCGTCAAGGTTCTGATTATTACCGGAGCAGAGAAAGCCTTTGTCGCCGGCGCGGATATCAAGGAAATGCTGCCGATGTCGGCAGCGCAGGGACAAGCTTGGTGCCAGACGGCGCAGGCGGTGTTCAACCTGCTCGAAACGCTGCCTCAGCCGGTGATCGCGGCAGTCAACGGATTCGCACTCGGCGGCGGCTGCGAACTGGCAATGTCCTGCGACATCCGGATTGCGTCGGAGAAAGCCAAGTTCGGCCAACCGGAAGTTTCTCTCGGTATTATTCCGGGTTTTGCCGGCACCCAGCGCTTACCTCGTTTTGTCGGCAAGGGAATTGCCAAGGAACTGATTTTTACCGGTGATATGATCGATGCACAGGAAGCCTTTCGCATCGGACTGGTGAATAAAGTGACGACACCGGAAGAACTGATACCAACGGCGAAAGCTATGGCGCAGAAGATTATGACGCGGGGAATGTATGCGGTTCAAATGGCGAAAGTATCGATTTACAACGGAATGAACACGGATCTTGCGACAGGTTCCGCTTTTGAAGCGGCGCTCTTTGGCGTCACCTGTGCTACCGAAGATAAAAAAGAGGGAATGACTGCCTTCGTTGAAAAACGAAAGCCTGTATTCCCCGGGAAATAATTCCCACACAAAAGGGTGCCCCTGTATGTCTAATCATACAGGGGCTTTTTCACAAAGGGAGGAGAATGAAAGTGACGAAGTTTGCGCCGCTGAAAAGAGAAGGCAGTGTGCTGGTCGTGGTGGACATTCAGGAGAAATTATTGCCTGCCATCAATGATTTTATTTCAGTGCTTGACCGTGAAGTGAAAATGGTGAAAGCGGCACAAACGCTGGACGTGCCGATCGTGTTCACACAGCAATATACCAAGGGATTGGGGCCTACCCATAAAGCGCTTACCGAACTTTTCCCCGAATTCTCTTTCTTCGAAAAGACGATGTTTAACTGTTTTGGCGCACCGGGTTTTACCGAGCGTCTGGCTGAGTTGAACGCCAAAACCTTGATTATCATCGGCATTGAAGCCCACATCTGTGTCTGCCAAACAGCGCTTGAAGCGATGCAACGCGGCTTCGACGTCCATGTGGTGGCAGATGCGGTTGGGTCGCGAACGACGCTGAACAAGGGAATTGGTCTGGAACGAATTCGCCAGGCGGGTGGCATCATTACCGGGACGGAGCTCACGATCTATGAATGGATTGAGCGGGCGGATTCCGATGCATTTCGCAAGATGCTGCCTCTACTGAAATAGTGTAAAAATTGCGGGACTAGCA
>DATMYT010000555.1:0-6413 GCA_035560855.1 Negativicutes bacterium
GTGTATATGAATTAGCGAAAGAGTTTACCACAACCAGTAAATTAATTTTGGATATTTTGGACCGTAACGAAATGCCGGCGAAAAATCACATGGCCAGCATTGATGAAGAGGCTTATCAGGTGCTTGTACGAACTTTTGCACCCAAGCCGGATACTGCAGAGGAAATTCGTGAGCGGCAACGCAAGAAAGCTGCAACACCGGCAGCGACGGCAAAGCCGGAGCAACCGAAGGCACCACCGGCTCCGCCTAAAGTATTTTATGGCGGCGGCGGATCTCCAAGACCTTCGATGAAACCCCGGCATGAACAAAATGCTCAAATTCCATTGCGGCAACCGGAGTCTCATCCTAAACCGATTATTCAAAGTTCCCCAATGAATGAAGTCATTCCGTCAGAGCTGGAAACAGCATCGGTTCCTGTCTCAGTTACGACAACGCCAATTCCTTCGGTTAGCGTCGAGCCAAGTGTTGCGCAGCCGACAGTAGCCAAGGAGGAACTTAAGGATTTGCCAGCAACGGTCGCACCCAGCGTTCCAACACGTCCGACAGTTGCCCCGACTCAAGTTGGAACGCCCAATTATCCATTCCGTGCGGCTGCTCCTTTTAATCCTAATAATCTGATTCGCCAACCAGCGCCTCAGATGCCTCGACCCGAGCCGCGTCCCCAACAGGCGCCAGTAGCCGCGGGGGCAACAGGCGCTTCGGGTGCGGCAAAACCGCCGCGTCCCGGTTTTACCAAGCCGGATGCTGCGCCACAGAATCGTTCTGCCGGTTTCCGACCGCCTGCAGCAGGGTCTGCAGCTGGAGCTTCACAAACTAAACCGGGGCCAGGACAAAAAAATGACCGTCGGGTAGGCAGCGGAGATCGTCCGCAGGGCCAGGGAACCCGGCCGGGCGGTAATCGTCCTCCTTTTCAGGGTCAGGGTCGACCCGGTTCGTTTTCCCGCAGAGGCGGTCAAAGCGGGCCGCAGGCGCCGAAACAGGAACCTATTCGTCCAACGCATATCAAAGTCGGGGAATCATTGTCTGTAAAAGAATTGGCCTCCAAGCTTGGCCGCGAAGTCAATGAAGTCATCAAAAAACTTATGATGCTTGGCGTTATGGCGACTATTAATCAAGAAGTTGATTTTGACACCGCCAGCTTGATTGCGGGTGAATTTGGGGCAACAGTCGAAGAATTGCCACCGGAAATCGATCCTACAGTCATTCCTGAAATCGAAGATGACCCGGCAACCTTGATTTTGCGGTCACCAGTAGTCACCGTTATGGGACATGTTGACCATGGCAAGACATCCTTGTTGGACGCAATTCGTCAGACACACGTAACTTCGCAGGAGGCCGGTGGCATCACCCAACATATTGGTGCATACCAGGTTGTTCAGCAAGGGAAAAAGATTGTATTTTTGGATACACCGGGTCATGAAGCCTTTACTTCCATGCGGGCCCGCGGCGCGCAGGTTACTGATATTGCAGTGTTGGTTGTAGCCGCAGATGATGGCGTTATGCCACAAACCATTGAGGCCATCAATCATGCTAAATCCGCTAATGTACCGATCATCGTCGCCATCAATAAAATGGATATGCCGGATGCAGATCCGGAACGTGTCATGCAGCAAATGACCGAATACGGACTGGTTGCCGAGAAATGGGGCGGAGATACTATTATGGTCCCTGTGTCTGCCGTCAAGAAAACTGGTATCAGTGAGTTGTTGGAGATGATCCTGCTGGTTGCCGAGGTACAGGATCTGAAAGCCAATCCCAATCGTCCGGCGCTCGGAACAATTGTCGAAGCAGAGTTGGACAAGGGAAAAGGACCTATTGCAACAGTATTGGTCCAGAACGGCACACTGCGGATTGGGGATTCAATCATTGCTGGTACTGCCTATGGTAAGGTCAGGGCGATGACCAACGACCGCGGCGAGAAAGTGAAAAAAGCTGGACCGTCAACGCCTGTTGAAGTGGTCGGTTTGTCAGATGTGCCCATGGCCGGAGATATTCTGGCTGCCGTGGATGAACGTACGGCGCGATCCATTGCGGAAAAACGTGTCGCCAAACATAAATCCGATGCCGTTACGCAAGCGCAGAAAGTTACGTTGGAAGATCTATTCCAACAAATTCAGGCTGGTGAGATCAAAGATCTCAATCTGTTGGTCAAGGCGGATGTTCAGGGATCTATTGAAGCTCTGCGGCAGTCGTTGGAAAGTCTCAAGAACAAGGAAGTCCGCGTAATGATCGTTCACAGTGGCGTTGGTGCCATTAACGAATCGGACGTAATGCTGGCTTCAGCATCCAATGCGTTAATCATTGGGTTTAATGTGCGGCCTGACTCAAATGCCCGTAAAGCCGCTGAATCTGAAAAAGTAGACATTCGGACATATCGTGTCATATATGATGCGATTAATGATGTTGAAGCTGCTATGACAGGAATGTTGGCACCGGAATTCCGCGAAGTTATATTGGGGCGCGTCGAAATTCGCCAAGTTTTCAATATTCCTAAGGGCGTGGTTGCCGGGTCGTACGTATTGGAAGGAAAGATTACCAGTACTTCGCAAGTCCGACTGCTTCGCGACGGCATAGTTGTTTTTGAAGGGAAACTGGAATCCCTGCGTCGCTTTAAAGATGATGTCAAAGAGGTCGCTACAGGCTATGAATGCGGCATCACACTGGAAAAATTCAGGGACATCAAGGAAGGCGATATCGTGGAAGCGTTCGTCATGGAACAGATTCCCCGCTGATATGCCGATAGGAGAAAAGGGGAGTGAACTGTTATGGGATTACAGCGTGTTGAAAAAATACAGGAATTTATTCAGCAGGAGCTGAGTAAAATTATTCTGACTGACCTTAAGGATCCCCGCATCGGCTTTGTTACCGTAACGGGGGTGGAAGTAACCGGAGATTTACGATCAGCAAAAGTATTCGTTAGTCTGATGGGGTCTGAGGATGCAAAAAAAGCAACGATGATAGGTCTTCAGCATTCCCTGGGGTTCTTGCGAACGGAAGTGGGACGACGACTGGGTATTCGCCATACGCCGGAACTTACGCTACACGTGGATAACTCCCTTGACAACAGCGTCCATATCGAGAAGCTTCTACGGGGGCTTCAACCAACAGAAGGGAATCAATAACAAATGCGGGGTACTTCCGGAGACGCTTTGCGTGAACTTTCTCGCGTCCGATCGATTGTACTGACTACTCATATTAATCCAGACGGGGACGCGCTTGGGTCTATGATTGCACTCTATCTTTTTCTCAAACAACGGGGCGTCCGCGTTCAAATGTGGCTCGACGACGAGATTCCACGGATGTATTCGTTTTTGCCTGAAATTGATAAAATTATCCATCCGCCTACATCATCTATGCAAGGGGATATTATTGTTGTCCTTGATGCCGGAGATGCAGGAAGGACGGGTAGCGCTTATGCAAGTTTCCGAGGGCGTAGCCTAAACATTGATCATCATCTTTCAAATTCTGATTTTGCAGATGTGACGGTAATTGATGAGGCGGTTGCAGCTACGGGTGTCTTAATTCTTCGGATGCTTGAAGAATCGGGAGACGTGATTACCAAGGATATGGCAACCTGTCTTTATACGGCAATTGTTACGGATTGTGGCTTTTTCCGCTATGCCAATACTGACGCGCAGACACTGCATGCGGCAGCCCGATTGGTGAGTTATGGCGCGGAACCGCATACGATTTCCGAACAGATTCAAACGATGCCCTTGTCTAAAATTACGGCGCTTTCCAGAGTTTTGGACACTCTTGAGGTTTCCGACTGTGGAAAAGTGGCGACTATTGTCGTTCCTCCCGGCGTGTCTTCCGCTGATGTAGAAGACACGGAAGGCTTTATTGATTATCCAAGAAATATTGCCGGAGTAGAAGTTGCCATCATGTTTAAACCATCTTTGGAAAAAGAGACGGTGAAGCTGAGTTTTCGTTCGCGTAGGCTGAATGTCAGCGAACTGGCTCAATCGATGGGTGGGGGCGGGCATGCTCGGGCCGCTGGCTGTACTTTGAAGGGGACGGTCCAGGATGTAAAACCAAGGGTGTTGATGCGCGTATTGGACGCCCTGCGGGAAGCAGGATTATGATTGATGCTGTAATTAACTTTTTGAAACCGCCGGGGATGACTTCCCATGACGCGGTTTCTTTTGTTCGTCGTATCTATCGGCAAAAGAGGGTGGGCCACAGTGGTACGCTTGATCCGGCGGCAGCAGGAGTTTTGCCAATATATTTGGGGAACGCTACCCGTCTCGTGGAATATGGCGAGGAGTTTGACAAGGAATATCGAGCCGAGATATTATTCGGCATTTCCACTGATACCGGAGACGATACAGGAACAGTTTTGTCTCAGAAGCCTGTTACGCCTGAACTGCTTGAAACACTTGAACAAGTCGTACTGTCGTTTGAGGGCCAATACGAACAGGTGCCGCCGATGTATTCAGCTCTCAAAGTGAATGGAAGAAAATTATATGAATTGGCGCGGGAAGGCAAGGAAGTCGAAAGGGAATCGCGAACGGTCGATATTCGTTCGATTCGATTGTTGTACCGCCGGAATGACCGTGCCGTGATTCATGTTGCCTGCTCCAAGGGCACCTACATCAGGACTTTATGCGAGGATATTGGAACGCGTATGGCAATGCCTGCAACCATGGCGCTTCTTTTGCGAACCCGCGTCGGCCCTTTTGATATTAACCAGACTGTCACTGTGGAAGAAATCACGGAAAATCCGCAGGGTGCATTGTTGTCGGCTGATATTGCAGTTTCCCATTTGCAGCTTAGTCATTTTAGTGAAATGGAAACACGGCTGTTAAAGCAGGGGAGAGCAGTGACGGCTGGCTCGAAGTCTGTTTCGTTTATCGACAATTCCATGGTGCGCCTGTATACGGATACTGATGTTTTTTTTGGCATCGGGCAATATTCTGTTGAGACAGGCCTGATGAAGCCCAGTAAAATATTTGCAGATGGAAATGAGAAACATGTTGTTGATTAGAAGTTTGGACGAGTTGCATTGTCAGTTTCAAAACGTTTCGTTGGCGCTGGGAACTTTTGATGGGGTGCACTTAGCCCATCGATTTGTGATTGGTAGAACTATTGAATGGAGTCAAATTCATGCAGGCACCAGCATGGTGTTTACATTTTCTAACCATCCGTTGTCCATCATTTATCCGCACCGGGTGCCTCCCCAGTTACAGAATATGTCCGGCAAGACCCAACAGATTCGTAAACTGGGTGTGACCGTACTTGTGCGTATTCCTTTTACCAGGGAACTGCTTCATCTTAGCCCCGAAGAGTTCGTGCAGTTGTTGGCGACAAAAATTAATCCCCGTCATATTGTTATCGGGCCCAATTATTCTTTCGGCGATAAGGGAATGGGAACTCCGGAGATGCTTACCGGATTGGCCGGTCGTTATGGCGCTGAAACGGAAATATGTCCGGAAGTCACGGAGAATGGCGTGATGGTCAGCAGCACCACGATTCGCCAGTTGCTTTCCGGCGGTGAAGTGGTGGAGGCAGCCAAACTACTTGGCAGACCCTATGAGCTTACCGGGAACGTTGTTCACGGCGACCATCGGGGGAGAACACTTGGTTTTCCAACTGCTAACTTGAAATTTTCACCGCAGCTACTTGTTCCGGGTAAAGGAGTATACGCAGCAAGAGTAAAAGTAGGCGGCGTTTTTTATGATGGTCTCTGTAATGTCGGTGTAAATCCTACATTTGGACAGGGAAGCCTGCGAGTTGAAACACATATTCTGGATTTTGACGGCGATATTTATGGCAAACGGATGACTGTGTTTTTTATGGGATTGCTGCGCCGTGAAAAAACATTTGCATCCGTGGAATCTTTGGTATTACAAATGCAGTCCGATCTGAAGAAGGCCAAAAAGGAATATTTTTCGGGCATTTCCGCTTCCGTGAGATAGAAACCCTTTACATTCAACGCTGGTTTTGATACAATTCATTTCGCAACTAGTGCAGTATCCTTGGCGAGGATTACCGACCCTCCGGCGGTTTTCTTGGCTAATGGAAAGTGTGCAAAATTAAGGAGGAAACAAATGATTACATCTGAAAAAAAACAAGAACTTATTCTCGAACATCGTCGCCATGAAGGGGATACCGGATCACCGGAAGTTCAGATTGCAATTCTGACCGACCGCATCAATGAGCTGACTGTTCATCTCAAGGAGCACAAAAAAGATCATCATTCTCGTCGCGGCTTGCTGAAAATGGTTGGTTCGCGTCGCCGTCTGTTAAACTATCTCAAAGATGTTGATCTTGATCGGTATCGTGCATTGCTCACCAAACTGAACTTAAGAAAATAAGAAGGTAAAGCGGGGTAACCCGCTTTTCTTTTTTGCCCAGGAGTTTTTTTCTGTAACGTTTTGAATAATACGTAAAAAAACGCACTGAAATCAAGC
>DATMYT010000556.1:0-2088 GCA_035560855.1 Negativicutes bacterium
GGCTAGTACCGTTCGGGACCGTGTATTGAAAGAAATTCCGGCGGATGAACCGGAAGCCAGGGAATGGATGATGGAACAGGCCAACGTGGTGGAACAATTGAAACACTTGATTGGCTACCCCTACATTCGAGAAAGAGTAATTTCGGGACAACTGAAACTGGGTGGTTGGCATTACATCATCGAGACCGGAGAAGTATTTATTTACGATGAAAATACTGACGAGTTTCATTTGGCCAATGACTAAGCTGAATGATTGAGGAGGGTCGTTGTGAAAAAAGGGTTTGTTGGGTTACTCTGCGCATTGTTTTTGGCAAATACGGTTCCTGCAGAAGCTTGTTATGGGGTGCGGGCGATGGGGATGGGTGGCGCTTTCATTGCTGTGGCTGACGATGTCAATACCGTATATTGGAACCCTGCGGGGCTGTCGGACATTAAGGAACCGCAGTATGGCTGGCAACGAGCGGTGAAAAGCAGAGATAGCATGAACTATATCGATGTATATGAAGTCGTAGTTCCGTTGAAGAAGGGCTGGTCGGGCTTGGGGATTTCTTATGTAAACGACAGGGAAACTGACTATTACAACGGCGCGCTTGATTATAAAAATGCCTGGACGGTATTGTCCTATGGTACGAAAATCAATAAGAATTTTGCAGTTGGCGTTAATCTGCGATGGGTGGCGGAAGAAGTCCGAGGCGGATACTCCACTCCGTCAGGCCCAACGGCTCCCGATCAGGCAGGGAATTTGGGGATTGATATCAGCTTTCTCGGGAAAAGCGGCAAGTTTTCTTATGGGATGTTGATTCAGGATGCCAATAGACCTTCAACCGTAGGCGGTGGACAGATGGTTCGCAATACGCGTCCAGGGATTGCTTATCGACCGGATGCTCGGACTGTTCTTGCGATTGATGCCTATAATCTTGTCCCTGGAGAGGGCGATACCACAGAGTGGTCTTATGGAGTGGAACGTCGGATAGGAAGTCATGTGCGGATACGTACAGGCTTTTATCACAAAACGTGGACCTATGGCCTGGGGGTGAAGGTGACGAAAAATCTAGAAATTAATGTTGCCCAACTTGCGGGGGAAGACTTGGGATAGACTACGTTGATCGGCGTTCAAGGGAGTTTTTGAAGGCAGGTTATAATTGTTGCGAAAAATAAAGGCGCTTCGGATTTTCGTCCGAAGCGCCTTTTGCTGGATCGTTTGTTTGGAGAAGAGGAAGAAAACCCCGCATGGTCAAGCGGCTAAATCGCTAACGCCCTTTTGTATCAATCGCTGTAATTCAATTTCGTCGATAAGGTAATTATCTCCTTTGCGGAGTTTGCCATTTGGTTCGAAACGATCGTTGGTCATATAGATGCCATCGAACACCACAAATTCCCGTTCGGATAAAGTAACTTCAAAGGCAATATAGAGTTCTTCAAACGCAAAAATATAATCACTCGTACATAAGTGGCCGTCAAGATATCGTTGACACAAACTAATAAATACTTCAACTTGGCTATTCATCTATAATGCAACTCCCGTGTGCTTGGGCGTTTTTTGCGCGGCACATTCACTACTATATCATTTTTTCGCGATTGCCGTTTGAGTAACAGAATTCACTTTGGTACATTGCAGGTTGCAGCCGTCTGCTTTTTAAGCTTATAAGTTTCGTATCGTTGACGTCCTTCTTCAAATAGTCGGCGCTCTTCGTCGGTGGATAATTCTAAAGGCGAGACAGGGATGGGTTTTCCCCCGGCATTCAATGCAACCATTGTGAAATATGCCGTTAATGCACATTTTCTTGGCGCCTCGCTATATAGATCTTCGACTTCTACGGTGACGATGACTTCCATGGAAGAACGTCCGACATACGTGAGGGAAGCGTGGCAAGTAACTAGATTTCCGACAAAAATGGGTTGGTGAAAGACAAGTTCATCTACCCGCGCGGTGACGGCATTGGCGCGAGCATGTCGTTGAGCGACAACGCCGGCGGCATTGTCCATCAGCTTCATAATTTCTCCGCCGTGAACATTACCGGCAGGATTGGCCTGGTTTGGTTGCATTACAGTAGACATTTCCAGAAATGAAGCCGCAACTGTTTTTCC
>DATMYT010000557.1:0-2816 GCA_035560855.1 Negativicutes bacterium
GGTTTATTCTTTGCTTACCAACATATTTTTTCATATTGGATCAAGGCCGTTACCCCCCCTTTGGTGTTTGGCGGGGGCAATGACGGCAAAAGAAAAACACCCGTTGAACTCAGGTGCGGCAAGGACATGCTGCTGCGGCTATTTTGTGGAGAAATTCATGCTGTTGGTTTTATTATACAGCTCTGAGCAGCAAGAAAGTCCAATACCGGCAGTTACCGATTTGCTACAATTGCCGTATAAACCAACAAAGGAGCGAGAACAAATGACTGAAGATTCGGCGCGGGTTGTAACCCTCCATAATGAAGGCGGAATAAATTGCTCGCAGGCTATACTCTGTGTTTATGGGAAATATTTTGGGGTGCCGGAGGAATTGGCCATAAAGGTTGCAACGGCTTTAGGCGCCGGCATGGGCGGGATGGGAAAAACCTGCGGAGCGGTGACGGGGGCTTTTCTGGTTTTGGGGCTGACGTATGAAATTGGCAATCCCGGATCGCGGGGTGAAGTATATAGCCTTGTCAAGGAGTTCACCAAAAAATTTATCGCCCGGCATGGCTCGATCTCCTGTGCCGAATTATTAGGCTATGATATGGGCACCGAAGAAGGGCTGAAGATGATCCGTGAGCAAAAGCTGACTAAGACAATTTGCCCTGGAATAGATAAGAGTGCGGCCGAACTGGTTGAGGAATTGTTGGTGGGAAAATTGCCAACAACGCCCGAATGAGGCCGACCGGCAGGGAAATCACGATGGTGCAGGTTATGAAACTGAAAATGAGATAGTGTATATTGACAGGGGTATTCCGGCTTACAACATCGCTGCTGCTCCTGAGAGAAGCCAAAGCCGGTGATCATTGATAAGGCCACCGGCTTTTTTGGGGGTGATCACTTGTTACCACTCATATTGCCCAGGGGTAATGCCGAACTTTCGCTTAAAAGCTCTCTGAAAATGGCTCTGATCGCAAAAACCAGTTTCAACGGCAACCTCCGCAATTGATCGGCCCGAGGCAAGAAGGTCGGTAGCTTTTTTCAGGCGAATCTGCAACTGATAGGTATGGGGAGGTACGCCAATCTGTTTGGTGAAAACACGCGACAAGTGAAAGGGACTCAGCCCGGCAATTGTTCCCAGCCGATGCAGAGAAACGTTCTCGTTATAACAGTCCTGCAAAAATTCGCAAGTTCTGGTCACCAGGGTATGTTCGTTCCCCGGAACGACAGGTGCTAGGCCTTCCCGCGAGTGGCGTTCACATAGTTTGGCGAAAGCAGCCAATATGAGGCATTCCATTTCCAGCTTCGATGGACAATCGCCGAGAACCGCGCACAAGTTAAGAATTTGCCGAAATAAATCCGGGTCGTCAATAACCGGTTGCCTAAAATGTACAGTAGCATGGTCGCGGCCGGACACTTGCCTGACTAGGGTATTTAGCATTTTAGCGTCAACCCGGAGGGAATTGGATGAAGCCGTACATCCATCCGGCGTACTGCTAAAGTGGGCCTCTCCTAAATTAACAACGGCAATACTGCCGGGAGTGACATAGTATTTCTCTTGCTTGGTTCCATGAATGCGCACTCCCGCTTCAATTACGCTTAGGCTAAAAACCCAGTGGATATGGCGGGGAACGCAAGCGGAGACATTAGTCGTTCGATATAACTCCAAATGGGGCAGGTCTGCGATACGGGAAAAGCGAACGCTTTTCGGCGGCACGAATATCACCACCTTGGCGGTAAAATTATATTCTCATCTAACAACAGCAAGAAAATTCTATAAGCCTTTTTGCTGCCGAGCTACAATAAATGTACTTAGCGGCTATATTATACCAAATATTGGCTGAACTGCGGATAGTATTATGGGAACTATTTATCATTGCAAAGACTCAAATAGGAGAAAGAAGGGATCTACGGTGCGGTTATGGCCGAGCCAGAACGCCGTCAACTTTTTTGCAGCATATCTACTATCGGCTTTCGGTTACGAATTCATCTTTTTTGTGATGACGATTTATGTTTATGAGGTCAGTCAAAGCGTTTTTAAAGTAGGAATTTTCGCGGCGTTAACTTTCTTACCGCGGCTATTTGCTTCGTTTTATGGCCTTATAGCCGACCGGTACAGTCGGGCAAAAGTTTTTGGCTGGGTTACCGCCATGACGGGACTGTTGGTAATAGCAATGGTGGTTAATCAGAGTCTAACCTGGATATATTTTGTCTGGCTGTTCATTTCGGTGTTGCTTACTTTTATTATGACGGTGAGGACGGCTCTAATGACCGAGATTATGGACCAAGACAACTATTTGCGTGGTAACCGTAGGCCTTCATTCTCTGCGGGACAAAGCAACCCAAGCGGACATGCGGGGACGGGTCTATGGTTCTGTTTCAGCCATACTTACCCCTCCGGCCATTGTATCAATGTTGGCGGGGGGCTATCTGGCGAATGTATTTGGCGTCGAAAACGTGTTTGTCGGAGCAGGGACTCTGGCCCTGACCAGCTTTTATCTGCTTTATCTGGCCAGAGGCTTCCGCGTCGCTAAGGCTAGCGAGTTTTTCAGTTGATTTCTGGGGCTGCGGATGCTACCTGGTGGAGAATCAGTGATGCCTGGTCACCCGGCGTAAAGGGGGAGAATTACCTCTTTGCCAAATTGGGCGCGACTCTTCTGCGCAAATCGTTTGGCGCAGCGAAACCGAACTAGAACATCCACCCCCGCCATTTGAGACTGACAAGGTGGATTGCAAGGTCAGGGCCGGTGCTGAAAACTAAAATAGCCGAAAAGCTACGAAAATTCGCGACTTTCGGCTGTTTCGGCGCTTAGCGGAACGCTGCTCCCATCAAT
>DATMYT010000558.1:0-4307 GCA_035560855.1 Negativicutes bacterium
AACTGAGCAATATCTGACATCAGTGTGTCGGTGGCAACAATACCAATCTTTGAGCTTTGCATTGCCGGAATTGTCCGCAAATGAAGAATGTGAGATGAACGGTGTTCGTCCAGCTGATCAGGTTATAGAAAGAAAAGATGGAACGAGACACGTTTCCATAGCGGTAAGTGAAAGATTTAAAAAAGGCCGTGAGCTGAGGGATAAATTGTATTGGGAGATTTTAAAAGAAACAGATCTTTTAAAATCGCAATTCACCACTGATCTTGAATCACTTGCAGGCAAGACTGAAGCCGGTTCCACAGAGGAGAAGATAGCGTTGATTCACCTTGATGGCAACAAATTCGGGAAGATACGGGAAGATAATTGCCTAACCATCGAGGATTATAAGGATTTTAATGATGTTATCCAGAAGGAAATCCATGGAGTCAGCCTCGAACGCTTGCTCAGGTTTGCAACAAAGCCTGAAAACAAAGGTTTTCGAACGAAAAACAAGGAGAAACAAATAAAGCTCGAGACCCTTATGTGGGGAGGAGACGAGATAGAATGGATTGTTCCGGCTTCGCAACTCTGGGACACCCTTCAGATTTTTTTCGACGTAGCATCGAACAAACTTTATAAGGAAATTCCACTCACCTATTCCGCGGGTGTAGTTATCTGCCGCCACACTGTTCCTATTCTGCAGATCAGGCACTATGCAGAGCAGCTGTGCAGCATTGCAAAAGCTGCCTCCAAAGATTCCCCATCAAATCAGTTCGCGCTCCTAAATATGGCGTCATTCGATGCCATACACAAAAACGTCGGTACGTTTCTCAAAGCCTATCATCATCCCGCAACCGAAAACGATTTTATCGTGCCTTTCTCAAGCATGACCGAATTGCGGAAGAATGTGCGGACCATCAGAAAGTATTTCCCCAAAAACAAGCTCTACGAGATAGCAGGCGTACTCGCGGCGAAAACAGGTAATGAAAAGATCGTCGCTGAACTCCAGACCGAAAAGAAGATTAAAATCCAACAGATTGTCGATAGGGCACTGAAGATGATAAGCAATCCTTGGAAAGAGCCGACACAAAAGGCAATCGAGGCAACCACGGCGTTGAATCCTAACAAATGGTTTCTCATCAGTGACTTGTGGTCATTAGTAGACGATACCGCCCATGAACCAGCAATATGAGCTGACTGTCAGCCTGACAGTCAAAGGCCCCCTGATCTCCAGTGGCGGCGGCGATGCGACAAGAGGTCTGAACCGTGTCTTTTCGCTTAATGCCGCAGAACAACCTGTATTGCGGGGGAGTCACGTAAAGGGAAAGCTGAAAGAAGCCATGCGGGAATTGTCTGCGGTACTTCCAGACAAAATTTATGATCTTCACATCCTGTTCGGAAAAGAACAGGAAAAAGAGGATTCAAATCCCCGTCATCCGAAAAGGGCCTCACTACAGATCTCGGACTTCACCCTTGCAGAAGAACCTGCACCTCCTCGAATCAGCTGCAACACAAGGGTCAGTATGGACAGAAAGACCGGAACAAGCCGGGAGCAGCACTTGCAGATGTTTGAAAACCTTTTTGACTCAGGCAGTTCGATAAAATGGATAGGAACCATTTCCTTTTTCAGTTCCGACGATAAGGCTGCGCGAGAACTCGGGAATCAACTCGAAATCGGTCTTAAATGGATAACCGCATTGGGAGGCACGAAAGGTACCGGCTACGGTCGTCTTGAGCAAGTTTCGACCGAATTGACTTCCTACAGCTCATCTCCTGTTGTTTCCCTTGCCATTGAAGGGTCTGGTATCCCCTTATGTTTCGAATTTATCGATGATCTGCTCATCGGAGGGCAAAAAAAGCCGAAGAGCAACTTTGTCGAATCAGAAAAAATTATTCCCGGTAGCGCTGTCAAAGGCTCACTCGCACGTTTTCTGAACATGGTCTGCGGCACAAACCCCGCCACGGAGCCAATCCTTCAAAATAATAATGCGGTCGCTCGGGAATTTCCATTTCTTGCCAAATATTTTTCGCATTTACGTTTTCTGCACGCATTTCCGGCGCTTCCAGACCATACCGCAAGACCAGTTGTCCTACCATACTCAACAGTGCAGATTGAAGCGTCAGCAGATGAATCACGGTTTGGCGACGTTGCCCTCCTTGATGGACCGGTACTCGATAAAAAGAATCGCGCGCCAAGGTTTCTGATCGATTGGAAAGAAAACAATGCAACCGTAAATCTTCGGGAATGGTTTGGGTGGGGAACTCCTGAGATCATCAACAAAACAAGGACGGCAATAGAGGAAAAAACAAGGACCGCCAAAGAAGAAATGCTCTATACTTTTCAGTACCTGACGCCCTATCAGGTTCCTGGCCGCGATGATCCCGACGAAGAAAAACAGCGGGTACGCTGGTTCAGCAGAATCATGCTTCCACAAATGGAACTGGCTCAACGACAGCGCCTGCTGCAGGAATTGAATCGGGCTATTCGTCTCGGTTGGCGCCACATGGGAAAACGAGACGCCAGGTTCCGGTTGGTCGATAACGGAAATGAGGCCTCGGTTCTACCTTTCGCTTCCCGGAAATCCACGCTCTCGAAGGGAGGGCTCGCCGTCGTCATGCTCCAGACCGATACCCTGATGTTTGATGCAAAAGCTCTCGCAGAAAAAAAGAGTGGGGTTGATCTTCATACTGTCTACAAAGAGTATTGGAACAAGATAACTGAAGGTTCCTGCGAACTGCAGAGGTTTTTTGCTCGTCAGCACATGTCCGGAGGCTATCTCGCAAAAAAAATCTACCCACTTTATTCTGATTGCTATTACCCTTATGTCTTGACTGAAGCAGGCAGCGTTTTTGTTCTGAAAATTCTGAATAAAGCCGTTGGAGAAAGAAAGCTCTCCGATTTCGTGGAAAACGGTCTGCCTCTTCCTCCGCAGATTATTGCATTGCTTCCCGATGGAGCCCCCCATTGGGAGTACTGGAAAAACTGCCCCTATGTTCCGGAAAACGGTTATGGGGAAATTATCATCAACCTTGACTGGCACTGGGAAAATTGCCTGTCTTCACCAGCAGCAGGAGATGCAACATGACCTTTGTGTTCAAAGGCGACAACTTTGAGAATCGCATTCGCATTGAGGGAACCTTACAAGCTGTTTCCCCGACCCATATCGGCACGGGTGAAACCCGAGAGGAAGAACGAAAAGGCAAAGACGGTAAAAAAGAAAAAACCGACGTTGCCATGATCGCCCTTGATGCTAACGAATATCCCTATCTGCCCGGCAGCGCTCTCAAGGGAGTTGTCCGTAACTATATTTTGCAGCTATTGCGAGGTCTCTATCCCCGTATAGCTTGGGAACACGACTATCAATCAAGCGAGTTTCGGGATATGAAGCAGAATGATCAGATCGAATTCATGAAAAGCGAAGCCAGTATGCTCGAACAAGTCTTCGGAACACCCTTTGCCGAGGGAAAAGTCGAGTTCTGGGATGCACCGGCTGCAAACAAAGTCACTACCCCCGAACCGCAATTGTGGAAAACAAAGGGTTGGAATGATGCTCGTCAGTGTTACCTAGTTAATTCGGTTGCTATCGACCCGACAACAGGAGCATCAGAAAAACACAAGCTCTATTCCTTTGAGGTTACTCCGGCAGGGCTTGAGTATCAGGTAAACATTGTAGGGCAAAACCTTTCAGATGAAGAGTTGGGACTTCTCTTTTTCGGTCTGGAAGGATTTAACTCGAAGATCGTTCCGCTAACCATTGGGGCCATGTCGGCACGAGGGTTCGGTCGAATGACTTTAAAACCCGAGAAAAAAATCTACCGAGTCACAAAAGAACAGCTACCGATGTGGATAGAAAGCGTTCTTTTACCAAGTGAATCGGCCGGATTCGCAGCCTTGCAGGAAATCAGTAACCCGGAGGCTGTTGCCTTGATTCAATCATGCAAGGAAAAATTTGTCGATATCATAAAGAGGATTGGATCATGACGTTGCCCTACCCGTTTCGCGAAGGCATACACAGCGCATTGCAATGCTGCTGGACACTCACTCTTCAGACACCGCTGGTGATTCGCCACGGTTCTTTTGGGAGCTATAAGAACAATAAAATTGGATACAAGAAAGGACGTGGACAAGAAAAAGAATTTTCATGGCAAGAGAAAAAAAATGGAGACGATGAGCATACGTGGACGGAAGTAGCAGATTTTAACTTCCAATTCTCTAGCAATGTCGCAGGGATGTTGACAGTAGATTATTCTATACCCCCGAGCAGCATCCGCGGCGCATTGCGACAGTGGGCGATAAAACAAATGGTCGAAAGAGACCAGAGGAACTG
>DATMYT010000559.1:0-3542 GCA_035560855.1 Negativicutes bacterium
AGCTGGGGGGGCCGTAAGGCTGAGAGGAGAAATCCGACCCTTGGAACCTGACGTGGTTAATACCACCGTAGGGAAGCGATGAAGATCGGGAGGCAAGCTTTTCTGCGCATGCTTCTTTTTTTATGCTTCAAATAAAAGGAAAGTTGGGGATGGATTATGAAGTATTCAACACAAATGGATGCTGCCAGAAAAGGAATTATAACGCCGCAACTGCAAACTGTGGCTACGAAAGAAAAAATGGATCCGCAGCGTTTGCGGGAACTCGTTGCCCTGGGACAGGTTGTTATTCCGGCCAATAAAAATCATTCCAAGCTTGATCCGGAAGGCGTCGGCACTGGACTCCGCACAAAGATCAACGTGAATCTTGGCGTTTCCAAGGAATGCTGCGATCTTGACTTGGAACTGGCGAAAGCGCATAAGGCGATTGAGTTGAAAGCGGAAGCGATCATGGACCTGAGCTGTTTTGGGAAAACGCAGACTTTCCGAAAACGGCTGATTGACTCTTCGACGGCGATGATCGGCACGGTTCCGATGTATGACGCGGTCGGCTTGTTGGATAAGGCGTTGAAAAGCATTACCGTCGACGAGTTTTTTAAAGTAGTGGAGACTCATGCGGAAGATGGCGTGGATTTCATGACGATCCACTGTGGCATGAACCGGGCCACGGCAGAGCGAGTGAAGCGTAATAAACGGCTAACCAACATTGTGTCCCGCGGGGGTTCGCTGCTATTTGCATGGATGGAAATGAATCATCAGGAAAATCCTTTTTATGAATACTTTGACAGGTTGCTCGATATTTGTGTGGAGTATGATGTGACGCTGAGCCTCGGGGATGCCTGCCGTCCTGGATCCATTAACGATGCGACCGACGCTTCCCAGGTGGAAGAACTGATTACGCTCGGCGAGTTGACCAAACGAGCGTGGGAACGTAATGTGCAGGTTATGATCGAGGGCCCCGGCCACATGGCGATCAACGAGATTGCCGGCAATATGATGATGCAGAAGCGGTTGTGTCATGGAGCACCCTTTTATGTTCTTGGGCCGCTCGTCACAGATGTGGCGCCTGGATACGACCATATAACCAGTGCAATCGGCGGAGCGATCGCTGCCGCCAATGGCGCCGATTTTCTGTGCTATGTGACGCCGGCCGAACACTTGCGGCTGCCGGACATGGAGGATGTGAAGGAAGGCATTATTGCCGCCCGGATCGCGGCCCATGCGGCGGACATTGCTAAAGGCTTGCCGGGAGCGCGGGACTGGGATAATGCCATGAGTGTTGCCCGAGCCGAGGTCAACTTTCCCCGCATGATCGAACTGGCGATGGACCCGGAAAAGGCGCGAAAATATCGCGATTCATCCAAACCGGAGCACGAAGATACCTGCACTATGTGCGGCAAGATGTGCCCGATGAAAAACATGAAGAAGATTTTGAACGGCGAAGACGTGAACATCGAATAATAGTCTTAAGTGAAGACGGTTGTGGTGACGGAAGTAGGCGTGTTTTGGCTATATCTTGTTTCTTACTATAAGAAAGAGGGGTAGTTATGCGAAAGGTTAATGTCGGAGTCATTGGCTATGGAATGGCAGGTTCGGTGTTTCATGGGCCGCTCATTGCATCGGTGGAAGGCTTGGTTCTTTCGACGGTAGTTTCTTCGAAACCGGATGCGGTGCAGCGGGATTTCCCTGGGGTGACTGTAACCCCGGATATTCGGGCGATGCTGGCGGATCCGGCAGTCGAGGTTGTTGTGGTAGCTAGCCCAAATTCGACGCATTTCCTGTACGCCCAAATGGCGCTTGAAGCGGGCAAACACGTTATTGTCGACAAGCCGTTTTCCATCCGGGTATCGGAAGCTGACGAGCTCATCGCACTGGCGGCAAGAAAAAATCTGCTGCTCACTGCATTCCAGAATCGTCGCTACGACAATGATTTTCTGACGGTTCGCAAAGTAATTGATGAAGGGTTGCTGGGCAATCTTTATATCTACGAAGCCCATTACGATCTATTCCGGCCGCAAATATCCGCGAAATGGAAAGAACATGCTGGTGAGGGATGTGGTGCTCTGTATGATCTGGGGCCACACCTTATTGATCAAGCCGTACAGCTATTCGGCGCGCCAAAGACTGTTTTTGCGGAACTGATCCGGCAGCGACCAGGGGCGGAAGTCGATGACTATTTTCATTTGATTCTGGGCTACGGGGCGTTGCGCGTCATTCTTGGGTCCGGTTGGGTAGTCAAACAACCGGGACCGCACTTTATGGTCCATGGCGACAAAGGCAGCCTGATCAAATATGGCCTGGATTCACAGCAACCGGATCTTCAGAAGGGACTTCGTCCCGGTCACCCTCGGTGGGGTCGGGATCAAGAGGAGTATTATGCGGAACTTGCGCTGGGGCAAGACAGGACAGCTAAGTCGAGGCTGGAAACCATCCCGGGTTGTTACGAAGTTTTCTATCAGGGAATATATAAAGCTATCGTCCATGGCGAACCGTTACCCGTGAAAGCGACGGAAGCCCGCACTGCTCTGCGCGTCATCGAATGCGCCATAAAAAGTAATGACGAAATGAGAACCGTCGTTTTTTCAGATTAACGGGGCAGATGAAAACTTGCATGGTTCGGTTCAATTGCGGATTGATTTTTCACCCCGCAGATAAACGGGGGATAGAGCTGCGTTGATGCACCCATTGCGAAGGAACTAGAGCGTAAAATGTCGATTCTGCCGGAACAAAAAGACTTCCCGCTTATGCAGGAAGTCTTAGCGGCGTATGTGCAAACTGTCAGAAGCTTCGTGCCGTTACCATGCCCAACCATGTGGCAAAGAAACCGGTGAAAAGGTTGGCGGCAAGATTGATGGCGGCTGAAGACCAAGCTCCATTTTGAACAAGATTCAGGGTTTCGTAGCTGAAGGAAGAAAACGTGGTAAGGCCGCCAAGAAACCCGCTTGCAACCAGCAATCGCCAATAGTTCGGCAACAACAATTTTTCTGTTGCTAGGATCATAAACAGCCCGATGATATAGCACCCTACAACGTTAACAATCAAAGTTCCGTAGGGGAAATCAGCCCCGAAGCGTCCGGCTGCCCAAAGAGAAACCAAATATCGGGTTACCGAGCCAATACCGCCGCCAACGGCGACAAACAATACACCTTCCAACTGATCCGCTCCTTAAGAACCGTCGGGCATTAATGCTGGGACGGTTGTTTTCTGTCATACTTGATGACTTCGACATCGTCGATTGTTACCAAGCCCTGCTTAACCATCAAATCGAGATAGGGCAAAAACTTTTCAATGTATGCCTCGCTATCGATGATCTCGATCATAATAGGGAGGTCGGCAGATAAATCGATAAGGCTGGAGGTATGGATGCGGCTGTTGGCGCCATATCCCATACGACCATGGAACACGGATGCTCCGGCAAGGTCTAGTTCTTTCGCTTTGAGCACCAACGCTTGGTAGAGTGATTTGCCTTCCCAGGAATCAGCTTCGCCGATATAGATCCTGAGGCGTTTGGCGTGAGCTTGAATTTTCGGCATTTGTCCTCACCT
>DATMYT010000560.1:0-4902 GCA_035560855.1 Negativicutes bacterium
CGTACTCGCAGCTAGCCGCAATATGCGCCGGATTATCCGTACAAAAAGCGTAACTGTGAACGAAATAGAAGGCCCGCTCCTTTTTCAATCCTTGAAAGAGCGGGAAATCCCCTTCGATGATGATATCGTTCCAGCCGACATGCGGCAACTTGATGTCAGGATCATTCGGCTGTAACAGCCGTACCTCGCCCGGCACCCAGCCCAGCCCCTCGAAAATGCCTTTTTCCATGCCCCGGCCCGCAACCAACTGCATGCCGAGGCAAATGCCCAGAAAGGGTCGTCCCCGCCTCAGCACCGCTTCATTCATCGCTTCGCGCAGCCCCGAGCGATTCAGATTCTCCATCGCAGCGCCGAACGCACCGACGCCTGGCAAAATCAGACGGTCAGCTAAGCGGACCTCTTCCGGGTCCGCCGTCACCTGCGCCTCAATCCCCAGATAATGCAACGCATTCAGCACCGAATGCTTGTTGCCCATCCCATAGTCGACAATCGCAATCAAACTGCCTCAGTCTCCCCCGGATATTTTTCGTGTCTTGGCTTTTTCTCCATCTATCTTCTCAGTCGACGGCGCTGTCGCAAAAGTTTCCTTCAACAAAGAATTTTTCTGTCGTTCCCGGTACCAAAGCTTCTGGTCCCAAACCTCTTTGCCCCGTTCGAGCTGACCCGGATCGCATTCATTCGGGTAGACGATCTGACTTACCGCGATATCGTTGAACTCGGTCTCTGTCAGTTCCAGATACTCCAGGAACACATCCAGACTCGCCGGACGTTTTCCTTCATACTGCTTCACATATTCGAGCGCATCCTCACGTGACAGCCGCCCATTACGAATATCGATGCTGGACAGATGTGACACCCGCGCATAACCGCGCTTGACGAACTTCAGATAATCACGCACACCTTGGAACATACACTCGATTTTTTCATAGCCATATCCCGGCGGAACGCCTTCCACCTCTTCTTCCTGCCAGCCCAGTTCCTTCTTGATGATCCAGGACTGTTTTTTTACATCCCAGGGAAGGTAACTGCCGAGGCAGAACGAACGATAGTTGATCGCCTTCAGGTCTTTTAGCTTCGGATAGGTATACGGCTGCAAATCGCGCATTGTGACATCGCCGCCCAACATGCCCAGCATATCCTCGGCGGTGATGCCCAGATTTACAAAGCGATTGAAACGCTCCTCGTCCACCGTCTCGATGCCGTCGTCATACGAATAATATGAAGTGTACTCGGCGCTCGGTTCTCCCCAGATCACCAGAGGCACCTTATATTTGACCGCTACCTGCATCGGATAGGCAAAAATTCCGCTATGGCAATGCCAGCAGAAATCGCCCTTGCGTTTCAGGCTCTCCAGCATCAGTTTTTTCACGATCTTCCAGTTTGGCGTGAATTGCAGCACATCGACGCCAAGCTTCCGATACGTTCGTAGCTTGCTTTCCTGCACTGTCGGCCGGTAAAATCCATGATCAAAGGAAATCACCAGAGGTTTCAAGCCAAAATCCTTTACCAGCGTGTACAAGGTAAACGTACTATCCTTGCCCCCGCTAAAAGGAACCAGGCAATCATAGTCCCCTTTGCCCCGGTACTGATCAAACAGTTCCGACAGCTCCTGTTTCCGCGTCTCCCAATCTATCTGTTCCTGCTTGTGTTCATATTGACGACAAACATTGCACACGCCCTCGCCGTCAAAAAATATAGTTTCATGTGTCTCCGGCGTCACGCACCGGGAACATCGCCTCAATCCATCCATGTTCATTTTCCTCCTTTGCTCCGCGCCAAAGACTCTTTGAAGAAGCCGGCGTATTCGTGAATCTTTTGCATTTGTCCCACGAGAATTTGCACCGTGCTGTCAATCTTCTTCTCAATATCGTCGCCTTCATATTGATGGCCCAGTCGGATCGTCGAAAAATGGGTCGCCAATTCATGGCGAATTAACTGACCATACAGTTGATTTTGCGCCAGCTCGTCATCATGGCGTCTCTGCAATTCATTCAGGTCGGACAAGACCCGGCTGAAACCGCGGCCCTTCGCCGACATCTCCTGTAGCTGGCCATACCAGCGATCGTTGCATTCCAGAACCTGAACGATCTGTTCGGCCGCTTCTTCCAACGTCTTGTCCAGACGCGCCTCTGCCGCCGCAGCATCCGGTTCCTCCGCAAAGGCGTCCCGAATCAGCTCATCAATCTCCGGCCGCTCCGGCAAAGAGTCCAAGACTTCCTGCAAGGTTACATTTTTGGCCCCCGCCAGCGGCACGCCGCCTTCGGTCGCATTCAGAATTTCGACATTCGGATATTGTTGGATTGCCTGTTCAAAAGCAGTTTTCAATCCGTAAAACGGCTTGGTAGTAAACACGGTCTGTCCAAAAATGTCTTCCGTCTTGACCAAGCCAGCCTCATGACCTGTATAAGTTGGATCGGACCAGGACCCGTCCGCATACATTTTTAGTCCTGACAGGCAGAGATCCTGCCCCGTGAATATCACTTTGCCGCAACCGGCCCGGCACAGCAGATCGAAAGTCACATTGGCAATCGTGCCGCCACCCTCAACCAACGTATGTTGCGACCCAGTCAACGTATAAAAATAACGGCTGACGAGATCACCCACCATTACCATGCGCGCCTTGGGTGCATTATATTTCTGCACCACCAAATAATCGAGCGTATTGGAATACAGCAGCGGAATCCCTTCATAATCAGGAATACCGTCAAAAACAACATTTTCGTCTGGATAAGGACTGAAAGCCGCCCGCAGATGTGGTTTGATCCCCTTGTTGTGCAGGATTTTCACCGCACTGCCGACCGGGATGATGATCGCTTTGCGCTTGGCTGCTTCCAACAAATGAATGTTCTTGTTGAGCGACGGACCGGCCGAAACCATGATCGCCGGCACACCCTTGATTCGCTCCAGCAGCCTTTGAATATCCACGCTTCGCGCCCGCAGATTGTGCAGGATATTTTGAGTCCGAAAGAAGATGTTGCTGTGCACAGTTGAGGTATTGACCTGAATCTGGCGCAGATGCTCGACGATCTTTTCCGAAATAGTCTCGTAATATCCTTTGAACAAAGACCGGTAACTCATATGAAACACCATTTCGAACTTGCGTTTGACGTTCTCATCGATGTTTGCCGCCAACTCACCCGCCACATTTTCAGCCGGTTTATTCCAGACAAAGGTGACGGTCGGCACTTTCGAAAGCCGCCGGACAACTTCCGGCTGTCGCAGTAATGTCGTCAGCATCGTACTGGACGGCTCCACCACAAATACTTTTTCCAGCTTTGGGAAATTCTCACCGGCATACTCCACGGCATATCCCAGTCCCATACCAAAAATCACCAGCGTCTGCACCTCGCGGTCCACACCCTGGAACATTTCCTTCATCTCACGCTTCGTATCGTACAAGCTATGCAAAAAACACCGGGACCGTTCCTGTTCTACCATGAAATTCAGGGTCGTCCCGTCAGTTCGTTCCATGCCGACCGTATAGCGCGGCGTCTCTGACGCCACAGCCTTGGAAAAACTGCGAATTTGTTGCTCAAAGGGCACTACTTTCCCCTGTGTCTGATTTTGAAACGGCAATGCTTTCCTGGTTTTCATGCCAGAGACCTCCTGAGTAACGGTTTTAACTCAAAATGCAACACATCGGCTACCAACAGATAGTCGGCGTTTTCCATACCACTCATCATGACACCGAGAACATTCTGCAGTTCCTTGATGCCAGAAGGTGGCCAGCCTTGGAGCAGTCCGGTGATGTGGCCGGTCGTCTCGGCAATCAGCGCACTGGCATCTTTGATATGGTAGCGAAAGAGGTGTTGCTCAATAGCATCAATATTCTCATACAGTTCCATGGTCTTGCGCCTCCCGGTGCAGCGTAATCATGCCGTTTTCGGCCAACAGATTCATAAAATGCCAGAACACGTCCCACGGCAGTGGCAAAAAGCGACGATGAAGCTGCTCGAATGTCGCCATGCCGTTAATTCCTTGAAATACCCGCACCATGTCCGCTGGCGCTTCGATATCTTCTATGGATAAAGCCGGATGCAGCAGCAAATGCTGGCGGTTTAGTCCAAAACGATAACGTCCTGTGCCTGCCTGCTCCATTTTTACATAAGGCGACGGATGCGGAATGTAGCCGGACGCTTCTGCATCCGTGATTAGGGGCATATTTTCCGCAGTTTCCGCCGGAATCAGCACCAAATGGTGCTTCGCCGACTGCCCTCGCAGAACTTCGGCCAGCCAGGCATTCTCCACCACCGAAAGGTCCGCCGTGATCTCGCGCATCGCCGGTGAATCAATAAAACGTACCGGTTCGTAATTGTAGGGATGTAACAAAGCTGCAATCCGCAAACCTGCGGCTGCCGTTAGCTGCGCCAGATCGGGAATATTCCACAAGCCGGGTTCCGCCGGTGCATCCAGAACCGCCAAAACATCAGTCACCGCGGCTTGCAATTCTTCCTTCGTAGAGTCTTTCGTCCGCAGACATACCGCCGCCGCTTGTAGGGCATCAAAACGGGGGCCGTCAAAAACTGCATCGGCCGCAACAGTCAATAGTCCCGGTTGCGCCAGTTTTTGCCGCAATTCTTTCAGAAAAGCCTCCGGCTCCCCGATCTGATTCAGGGGGCGGGTGCTTTCGATCACATGATACCGCTCTTCCTCCACAGGTTCAAACAGTACATTGGTAATGCCCAGCTCTGTCACATAGGCTTTTGCCAGTCCCAGTGCTTCCGCGTCTTCCTCCATCGCCGTTATAGCCGTATGCGGATAACGCACCGCCTGCAGCGTCACTGCCTCTCCTGTGCCGCAGGCCGCATCCAAAACCTTCATCTTCGGGGTATGAAGCCAAGCGGGGAAAACCAGATGCGCCAGAAATTCCAGCGATAGGTCGGCCGCCACATTCAACTGGAG
>DATMYT010000561.1:0-9811 GCA_035560855.1 Negativicutes bacterium
ATATGAGGGAGCGCGCAAGTGATATCAGAAACGTATGCGATGAAATTATTCGCCGCTTAAACGGGGTAAAAAGCGCCGAGGATCAGATCCGCGCCATCCAGGAACCTTTTATACTTGTGGCGGATGATTTGAGTCCGGAAAACACGGTTCGAATTGACAAGTCTTTCCTTCGCGGCTTTATCACTGAAAAAGGTGGCGTAACTTCCCATGTAGTGATACTTGCAAAAACAATCGGCATCCCGGCGGTGGTGGGGGCGACAGGGATCATGAAAGCTGTGCGTGATGGTGGGATGGTTTATATCGACGGAGATAAAGGCTGCGCCATTCTGAACCCGGACGAATTTTTTGTCCAGGCGTTTCGGGAGGAAAAGACGCAGCTTGATGAACTGAAAAAAAGATATACGGATATGGCTAACGCGCCTGCCGTCACAAAAAACGGTCGCAGAGTGTCTGTCTGCGTCAACATGGGCGACGCGGAAGGCCGCAAAAAATTCCGCGTGGAGCAGTGTGACGGTATCGGGCTGTTCCGTACAGAATTTCTGTTCATGAATCAGCGCGATTATCCGGACGAGGAAGTCCAGTTTCAGGCCTACCGGGATATTGTGGAAGCTGCCCAGGGCAAAGAGGTAATTATCCGTACGCTTGATATCGGCGGCGACAAACAGCTTGATTATATGAACTTTCCCAAGGAAAGCAATCCTTTTTTGGGGTATCGCGCCATCCGCCTGTGCCTCGACCGCAAGGACGTTTTTCTTACACAGTTGCGAGCTATTCTGCGTGCGTCCGTCTTTGGAAATGTCAAAATCATGTTCCCGATGATCGTGACTTCAGAGGAATTGCACCAGGCCAACGAAATGGTGGAAAAAGCCAAATCAGCGCTTCGCGCTGAGAATATTGCATTTAATAATGATATTCCGGTTGGCATCATGATCGAGACGCCGGCCGCGGTGCTGATAAGCGACAAGCTCGCCCAAGTGGCGGCGTTTTTCTCCATTGGAACCAATGACCTCATCCAATACACTACAGCGACGGACCGAATGAACGAAAAAGTGCAATATCTATATGATTCCTGCAACCTCTCGGTTCTGTCTTCCATTGAAATCGTCATCCGAAACGCGCACAAGGCGGGAATTTCAGTGGGCATGTGCGGGGAAGCCGCATCGGATGAACGCTTGACGCCACTTCTCTTAGCGATGGGCTTGGACGAGTTCAGTGTAGTTCCGACCCAAGTGGGAAAACTCAAATATAATATCCAGCGTTGTGATACGGATAAACTATCCGGCTTTGTCGCACGCGTGCTTGACAGTGGCAGCATTGCCGAAGTCAAAGCGTTACTGGTCGAACAAAGTGAAAAATGATGAAACAGCAAACGGAGCCCTGTCTATATTGCGGCAGGCCCACATTGTGCAGAGAATATATCATTAATCCGGGTGCGAAGCATGAATTGCGGAGCTGCAGCGGTGAATGCTTTGAAAAAAGCCTGTTGTTTGTTGACTATGATACACACTACCGCAAGTTGCTTTACGCGGTTTTGTTTATCCTCGTGGCAGTCAACTTGCTTTTGTTTGGTTACGATGTGACGGTCCGTTGGAAGTACCTGCCGATGCTCGGCATGAGCATTGCGGTCATGGTGTGCCCATTGGTATTTACACGGTATGAACGCTATCAGAGTCTCGGCATACGCAAAACCCAAACAGTTATCCGAATCGTCGTCGGTGTTCTTGCCGTACTCTCGATAGCGCTCATTATTGGCTATTAAATGCACCGCTTTACATAAAAAAGTCTAACAATTTGCAATATTTACGCGCGAATCATTGAAGAAACTTGGTCTTTTTTTGCATCGTGGCTATTGTTATATTAAATGCAATGGACCGACGAAAAAAGGAGGTAATTACAATAGGAAAGATACTGGATGAGCGACTCATCGTTCTGGGAGCGGATGTGCACAGCGCCGAAGAATGCATCCTCCTAATGGCTGCGCTTTTCGAAAAGTATGGGTATGTGAAACCCGGATACGGAGATGCGGTTGTCGAACGAGAAAGAAATCTTCCGACCGGGCTCCCTGGCAAAAAATTTAATATTGCAATTCCCCATACGAACAATGAATTTGTGATCAAGCCCGCTGTCGGGGTCATTATTCCGCGCGAGCCGGTCGAGTTTAAAATGATGGGGATGAAGGACAAAACTTTGAGCTGTGAAATTATTCTGCCGCTGGTTGTAAAAGATTCCAAACATCAGATCGGCATGCTCAAAAAGATGATGAATATCATTCAGGATGGTGAACTGCTCCAATCCATCAAGGAATCTAAGAGCAGCGTAGATGTGATGAACTGTCTGAGCACTTTGGATGAGTAGTAAATTAAGAAGGGGGATTTTTGAATGAGACCGATCAAAGTTTTATCCGTATGCGGGTCGGGAACAGTGAGTTCAGCAATGCTTTCCTCTAAGTTGGAGGACGTATTGGCAGAACATGGATATGATATGGAATCTACTGAAATCGCGCCGGGAGGGTTGGCGATGGCGCTGGGAAACGGCGGCTATGATCTTATCGCTTATACGAGCCCGGTTGATGACAGTTATGGGATTCCCGTCCTGAACGCGACAGGCTTTCTGGTAGGTATCAATGAGCAGGAGTTTGTGGAAGAGCTACTGATGGTGGTAAGCAAGCTTAACCTGGAATAATTTTTAGTGAAAAGCGAGACGGAAGTGGGGGAATATTATGTTCATGAGTGTCCTGAAAAGCTTTTTTGATACATTTGGTAACTTTATCATGGTTCCGCTTATGATTTTTGTCATCTGTAAACTATTTAAGGCGCCTACAAAAAAAGCGTTTGCGTCTGCGGTTCTCGTTGGCGTCGGCTTAAAAGGCATGGCATTTATCACGAGTGCGTTTGGTGCGGTGCTGACACCGTTGGTTCAGCAAATGGTCAAGTCGAGCGGTATCAACCTGCCGGCGCTTGATATCGGCTGGCAAGCGGTCGCCTCCGTTGCATATTCCACTCAAATCGGCATTATGTTTATCGGTGTCGGCCTGATTTTTCAGATACTGCTTTGGCTTATCAAGTGGACCGATATCTTTATGCCGTCCGATCTGTGGAACAACTATTCCATCATTGTCTGGGGCTCAGTGCTGTACCAGTTGCAGCACAACCTGACGATGGCGTTTGCCCTCATGCTTTTTATCAACATGGTTATTCTCCTTCTTGCTGAGGTTCTTCAGAAGAGATGGTCAACTTACTACCACTACCCCTCTTGCGCAATGACTGCGCCGCATCACAACGGTGACGCTCCCCTGTATCTCGTGTTGAACATTCTGTTTAGCAAATTAGGCATGGATAAGATTAAGGCCGATCCCGCCTCTATCCGCAAGAAGATTGGATTCATTGGGGAACCCATGTATCTCGGTATTATTGTCGGCTTACTTCTGGGCATTGTCGGCGGTTTTTCCACTTTGAATACGATGGCCGGTTGGGGGCAGGTTGCGAATGTAACGATTACCTGTTCCGCAGTAATGGCCATATTCCCGAAGGTTGCCGGCCTGTTTGCCTCCGGGTTTACCACCCTAACCGATTATTCCCGCAAAACCATGAAAAACAGCAGATTCGGTAAAGACCGCGAGTTTATTTTGGCCGTCAACGATGCGCTGGGCTATGGCGAGCCCGCCACGCTGACAACTGGTCTTTTGGTGATTCCCGTTGCCGTTATCCTTGCGTTCTTACTCCCGGGGAATATAGTGCTTCCCTTAATGGTTTTGCCGTCTCTTCCTTACATGATGGAAATCCCTGTCTGTTTGAGCAACGGCAATATCGTGAAATCCTGGTTGATGGGCTGTATCGTCTTTTGCGCCAAGACTGCGATGGCCTCTTATTGGGCGGTAACCTTCACGCAGATTGCGGCCGCTACGGGCTTTGATGCCGCTTCTACGGCGCTCACTGCCGGCACGTTTGTCATAGGCTTTATTATGTCGAACTGTACTGCCGGAGTTATCACCATGGCGTTTTTGACCATGAATCCAATCATCATTGGCGCGGTGGTCGCTGTGTATCTGGTATTCTATGTACTGTTCAAAAAGAACAAGACAGCCGTGCATGCGTATCTTGAAAAGAGCGCCATGGGTAACGCGTATGTCCCGGATAAACCTGAAGCCGAAATAACGATATAACATGCAATTCAACGGAGAAAATGAATAAATCTGGAGGATATCCAATGAAAATTGTTGTAATTGGCGATATTGTGGTGCCACTTAAGTTGCTGAGTGAAGCTGCGGAATCTCTGGGGCAACCGGGTCAAAACCAGATTGTGCCTATCCTGTGGCCTTCCCAGACGCGTCAAGAGTTTCAGAAAAAGGCACAAAACATAGAAAAAAACGGCCCGATGGCGGAAAAAGTACCGGAGGAGGCCTATCGGGAGATTGAGGACGCGGACATACTGCTGACGCATTTCTGCCCGATTCCGGCGGATCTTATCAACGCGGGAAAAAAATTGAGCTTGATCGGCACTTGTCGCGGCGGCATGGAGCACGTGGATGTGGCTGCTGCAACCAAACGCAATATACCTGTCATTCACTGCATCCGCAACGCAGAGGCAACTTCGGACTTCGCGATCGGCCTGATGTTCGCTGAGACCCGCAATATCGCGAGGGCCCACGCGGCAATTAAGCAGGGAAATTGGCGTAAGGAATATATCAATAACGACTACACCACTTCCATGTGCGAGATGACATTGGGGGTAGTCGGACTTGGCCATATCGGCAAGCTGGTCGCAAAAAAAGCTGCCGGCATAGGAATGAAAGTAATCGCGCATGACCCATACGTCACTCAGGCGGTTCTCGATGAGGCTGGGCTGCCGATTCAATTGACCGATAAGGAAGAGTTGTTTCGAACGGCGGATATTATCTCGTTGCACCTACGGCTTACACCGGAAACTGAAAATATGGTTGGGGAAAAACTCCTCGGTCTGATGAAGTCTACCGCTTATCTCATCAATACTTCCCGCGCCGGAGTCCTAGACAAGGGCGCGCTGGTCGAAGTTCTCAAAAACAGGGCAATCGGCGGAGCTGCGCTGGACGTATACTGGGAAGAGCCCGTTCCGGCAGGAGATGTGCTGCTTGAACTCGACAACTTGACGATGACGCCGCACAACGCTGGTAACGTAGTGGATGCTTTACCCAAATCTCCGCTGTTGTTAGCACGAACAATCAAGGCTTTCTGGGAAACGGGAAAAAGCGATATGGTTGTCAACCTTCGAGACATAAAACGCTGATAAAAGGGCCAACTGGTTGTATTTTAGATGTGGCAAAGGAGAAATGAACTATGTTGATGGAAAAAGAAAGAATTGAAATTGCAGAATACGGACGAAAAATGAGTTCTTCCGGGTTAAGCAAAGGGACGAGCGGAAACATCAGTATCTACGATCCCGTAACTCGTTACATGGCAATAAGCCCTTCCGGTCTGGATTATTTTGCAACGCAGCCCGAAGATGTTGTCGTTATGGATCTCGACAACAACGTTATCGACGGGGCGCGTAAACCTTCGAGCGAGCATGGCCTTCACACTGTCATGTATTTAAACAAGCCGGACGCCCGCGCCGTGGTCCACACCCATTCGACTTTCTGTACTACAATTGCCTGCCTCAATATGCCCTTGAAGGCTGTTCATTATGTGATCGGCGGCGCTGGCGCGCCTGAAGTGCCATGCGCGGAATATGCGACTTTCGGCAGTATGGAGCTCGCGGAAAACGTCAAGCAAGCCATTGGCAAAAGTAAGGCTGTTTTGCTTGCCAACCATGGGCTGGTAACCAGCGGGCCAAGCCTTGCAAAGGCCTTCGGCCTTGCCGTGAACCTTGAGTTTGTTGCGGAGATGCAGTGGCGGGCCTCTTGTATCGGCACTCCTGTGGTGCTGAGCGACGAAGAAATGATGATTGTCATGGAGAGCTTTAAGAGTTACGGACAGCCCAGTAAGGCGGACGCAAAAAAAGACGGGTCGGGATATTAAGCGACGGGAGTGCAATGCAATGCTGAGTGCCATGCTGTATGGTGTGGAGGACATCCGCATCATTGAGGAAAAGATTCCTGAAATAGCCCCGGGTGAAGTCTTGATAAAGAATAAAATTTCAACCACCTGCGGCACGGATGTGAAAAATTATAAACGGGGCTATCCGTTGTTAAAGCCTCCGCATCCTTATGGGCATGAGTTTTCCGGCGTGATTGCCGCTGTGGGCAGGGATGTGCAAGGCTTCCACGAGGGCGATCGCGTGGCTGTGCATAACAGCGCCCCGTGCAACGAGTGTTACTTTTGTAAAAAAGGCCTGCACTCCATGTGTTCCAATATGACGTTCAACCGCGGCGCCTATGCGGAATACGTGAAGGTACCAATGCGGATCGTCCGGCAAAACATGTTTTTGCTGGATGATTCGATCTCGCATAAAACGGCCTCCCTGTTGGAGCCGTTCTCCTGCGCGGTATACGGGATCGAAAACTGCCCCGTTCATCTCGGTGACGTTGTCGTGATAAACGGCGCTGGTCCCATCGGCTTGATGTTTGCCCGATTGGCGGTTTTGAAGGGTGCCCAGGTCATTGTGGCCGATATAATGCAAAACCGACTTGATCTCGCCGCTTCACTTGGTGTCTATAAAACTTGCAACTTAACTGGCGTGGAAAATACTGTGGAAGAAATACGCAGTCTGACTGAAGGCGGGCGAGGCGCGGATATCGTTATTGAGGCGACCGGGTTGATCGACGTCTGGAATACCAGCGTGCAGATGGCGCGCAAGGGCGGATTCGTCTTGTTGTTCGGCGGTACAAAAAGCGGTAGTGTGCTGAAAGCGGATGCCACTTTGCTACATTACTCCCAGATCACCATAAAAGGGGTCTTTCATACAACTCCGCTGTGTGTCATGATGGCGTTCGAGCTTTTGAAAATGGGCGTGATCTCAAGCAATGACTTCATTCAGAACGAGTATACTCTGCCAAATTTGGAAGCGGCCATCCTTGAGCACGCTTCCGGCGCGGTGATAAAAAATTGCCTTGTTTATGAATAAGGGGATTGGAGTGCAAAAATGCGTGCTATCAAACTTGGTTGTAAACATATTTATTGTGGCGAAAATGCAGTGCAGTGTCTGAAAGACTTACCTGCCACTCGCAAGCGCGCTTACATTGTGATGAGCGGCACAATTCTGGAAGAGTTGGGGCAGTTAAAAATCGTTACGGATGTGCTGGAAGGCGCGGGATTTTCCTGGAAAGCCTATACCGATGTCGAACCCGAACCCAGTTTTGAGACAATAAAGCGCGGGACGGCTGACATGTTGGCTTTCGAGCCAGACTGGGTCATTGGCTTTGGCGGTGGTTCTGCCATGGATGCAGCAAAGGCCATGTGGGTTTTCTATGAGAACCCCGAATATAAGGAGCTTGCTGACGTAATGCCTCCCAATGAGATAAAAAATTTGAAGGTAAAAGCGCACGTCGCCTGCATCCCGACTTCGGCCGGGACCGGCAGCGAGGCAACGCGCGCGGCGCTTATCAAAGATACGGTCCAGAAGAAAAAATACTCGATCCGTTGCCTTAAGGGTCGTATGGTGCCAGACGTTGCCATACTGGATCCGATCTTCACCTTGACGATGCCCAAGAGTCTGACGATGTCTTCGGGTATGGACGCGCTGGTTCATGCTATTGAATCTTATGTCACTCCTTTGGCTAACCCGTTTTCTGACGCTATGGCGATTTCCGCGTTCATCAACGGTTACAAAAACCTTCCGGTTTGTTATGAGGACGGCAATAACCTGGCAGCACGAGAGAAGATGCTGGAGGCCTCCTGTATGGCTGGAATTGCCTTTTCAAACTGCGCATTGGGGATCGTACACAGTATTGCCCATACTTTTGGCGCGGAGTTTGGGGTGCCGCATGGTCTGGCAAATGCAGTTGTTCTTCCCTACGGTCTGCAGTTTAATTTAAAAGATCGCCATACTAGGGCAAAATATGACGAACTTGCTTCCTTTGTCGGCGAAAAATCATTGCTTGAAGCGATACTTCTGTTGCGCAAGCGGCTCGATGTTCCAACTTGCATGAAAGCTCTTGGCATCGACGAACAAGACGTCCTCTGCAAAGTCGACGTGCTGACGGAGAAAGCGATGGCTGATGTTTGTACGCCTTTTACTCCGGTAAAACCCTCTACGGAAGACATGCGGGACCTGATACTTGAAGTCTATTACGGAGAAAAAGGCCATAAAGTCTGAAATGCTAAGCGATTAGGGAATTGTGAAGAACGTATTTTGAAAGGATGATGGGTTTTGAAAATCACAAGTGTTGACATAATCAAAACATTTAAAACCCCTTCTGTTGCGGCAGAAACTGCGGTGGGTGGAGTGCCATGGCATCCGGTATGTGTCCGCATCAATACAGATGAAGGAATTAGCGGGTTTGGCGAGATCGGGGTAGCGTACGGAAACGCACAGAACGCCGGATTTGGAATGGGTATCGACTTCGCCAAGTGTATCATCGGTCTTGATCCCATGAATAGTGAAGAGGTTTGGAACCGGTTGCACCGATTGACATTTTGGGGTATGGGCAACGGCGGCGTTATTATGGCAGGTATCAGCGGTATTGATATCGCGCTTTGGGATATCAAGGGCAAAGTCTTCAATGCGCCGGTTTATAAACTGATGGGCGGTAAAACAAATGGCAAACTTCGCGCGTATGCGAGCCAGCTTCAATTTGACTGGGGTAAGGTAAGCCGGTCGCTTGTGGAACCGGAAGAATACGCGGAAGCAGCCAGAAAAGCGATGAATGACGGCTTCACTGCAATCAAAGTGGATCCTATCGGCTTTGATGCCCATGGTAAATGGATGGGGTGGAGCAGTCGCGGCGTTCTTCAGCGCGAACAAATGGATATTGCAGTCAATCGTGTAACCGCCATGCGTCAGGCTGGACCAGCTCTGGATATTATCATAGAATTGCATGCACTGACGGACGCGACAACTTCGGTACAACTGGGGCTTGAACTGCAAAAACTGAACTGTTTCTATTACGAAGAACCGACGCAACCGTTGAACAGCAATCTATTCCGAGAGATCAGCAGAAAAATCAATATTCCGCTTGCGACAGGTGAGCGTGTATACACCCGCTGGGGATATCGCCCATTCTTTGAAGATCGGTCAATTGGAATCATTCAGCCAGACCTATGCAATACGGGCGGCCTGACGGAAGGGAAAAAGATTTGCGATATGGCGCATGTTTACGACATCGGCGTACAAGTGCATTGTTGCGGTGGACCGATTTCCGCAGCTGCCGCACTTCAGCTTGAGGCGGTCATTCCCAATTTTGTTATCCATGAGTTGCATGCCAGCGCACTCATCCAGGACAATATCGATTTGTGCAAGTATGACTATGCTGCAAAAGACGGCTATTTTGAAGTGCCTGATCTGCCCGGTATCGGTCAGGAGCTTACCGACGCAGCGATTGCAGCTAGCGAAGTTGTTACAGTAGACTAAGCGATTACTTTCTACAAGGATCCCCGCGTATCCACCACGACAAAATAGAAGACTCCGAGGCTGACGCTTCGGAGTCTGTTTTGTGTATACATAAGGGGGGGTAAAATAGCCTCTGTCCGCATAGTTTTCGGCAATGTACGTTGAAAAGGATGCGCGTTCTGTATCATTCCAAACATCTTGCACGGCATGGATAAATGGGGTTAATTCTACAACGAAGCGGAGATCAAACTTTGGGCAAGCATGAATTGTGATCCTAAATCAAACTGATTAAGTATGTAAAAACGTTTTATGTCTCCAGCCTTTTCGGTAATAATAGATTGCACCAACG
>DATMYT010000562.1:0-3129 GCA_035560855.1 Negativicutes bacterium
GAATAGAGAGGGGAAAAGATGATGAACACGAAAAAAATCCTGGCCTTCGTACTCAGTGCATTATTTCTAATGGGGGTCTTGGCAGGTTGCGGCGGCGCAGCCACGAAACCTGCGGAAAAATCGACTCCGACGCAAGCCAAGAGCATCATTGAGGAGATCAAAACCCGCGGCAAAGTGAAGATCGGTATTTTTGGCGATAAACCTCCGTTCGGTTTTGTTGATGCCAGTGGAAAAAATCAGGGCTTTGACGTATTCATCGCCAAACGTTTTGCCAAAGACCTATTGGGAGATGAGTCCAAGATAGAGTTCGTTTTGCTGGAACCAGCCAGTCGGGTGGAATACCTGCAGACCAACAAAGTTGATATTGTGTTGGCGAATTTTACGGTTACTGAGGAACGCAAGCAAAAAGTCGATTTTGCCAATCCTTATATGAAAGTTGCTCTCGGCGTGGTTTCTCCGACCGGTGCGCCTATTACCAAAGTGGATCAGTTGAAGGGGAAGAAACTGATCGTCATCAAGGGCACAACGGCCGAAACTTATTTCACCAAAAATCATCCTGATGTGGAATTGCTGAAATTTGACCAGATTACTCAGGCATTTGAAGCATTGAAGGACAAGCGGGGAGTCGCCTTATCCCAAGACAATACGCTGCTGTTTGCATGGGCCAGAGCTAATGCCGGATTTACGGTCGGTGTTTCCACTCTCGGCAGTCTCGACACGATTGCTCCCGCAGTAAAGAAAGACAACAAGGAATTGCTGGAATGGATCAATAAAGAACTGGAAACTCTCGGCAAAGAAAACTTCGTTCACAAGGCTTATGAAGCTACGTTGAAACCAGCATACGGAGACTCGATCAATCCGGAGGATATCGTGGTCGAAGGCGGCAAACTGAAATAGCGGATAGGGTCATTTTGCTTGCGTAACTTCGCTGTTTGTAGTATTTTATATGGGAGAATAGCTAAGGGGGAATTATTGTGAAAAAAATTATCGCGCTAATCCTGACCGTAGTTGCGTTGACAGTGCTACTGGCAGGATGCGGCGACAAAAAGCCGGCGGCTGCTCCTGCAACGCCCGCCCCAAAGAAAATTGTCCTCAAAGTTGGTGCGACACCGGTGCCGCATGCGGAAATTCTGAAAATCGTCCAACCGATACTGGCCAAAGATGGAATTGATCTTCAGATTGTGGAATTTACCGACTATGTTCGTCCCAATGTGGCATTGGCTGAAAAAGAACTGGACGCCAATTTCTTTCAGCACATTCCATATCTGCAGCAGTTTGCCGCAGACCGGAAACTGGAACTGACCCATACGGTAGCGGTGCATATTGAACCGATGGGGGTATATTCGAAAAAAATCAAAAACCTGAATGAACTGCCTAACGGCGCTCAGGTGGCGATTCCAAACGATCCGACGAATGGAGGACGCGCTCTGTTAATCCTGGCTCAGGCCGGAGTAATCAAACTTAAAGATGGCGTCGGCATCAAGGCAACGGTCAAAGATGTGACCGACAATCCGAAAAAAATTGTGATCAAGGAACTGGAAGCGCCATTGCTTCCGCGAGCACTGGATGATGTGTCCATTGCCGTTATCAATGCCAATTATGCTCTGGAAGCCAAACTGGTGCCGACCAAGGATGCCCTGTTCCTCGAAAAGAAAGAGTCTCCTTACGCCAATATCCTGACGGTCCGCAAGGGAGATGAAAACCGGCCGGAAATCGTAAAGCTTTCGCAGGCGCTGACTTCGCCGGATGTCAAGAAATTCATTGAAGAAAAATACAAAGGCGCAGTCGTTCCTGCGTTCTAAAACAGAAATACTACTGTAGACCCCATGATTTGGGCTGATCAGAACTCTGAAGGCCGACGATGCTGGTGCATTTTCGGCCTTCGCTTTTTTGGGGGAAAGGTGGAAAAATGATGGGAAAGCTGCAGACTGGGTTTCATACGCGATGCGTACATGAGGGCAATGGTGTTGACAAAGAGACTGGCGGTATTCGCCGTCCGTTGACGATGGCCAACAGCTACCGCTTGCCGGAGGACGCTTCCAGCATGAACTGGAGCGATCCAAATCAGTTAATCTACACCCGTACTACTTCTGCGAACCAGATCTATCTGCAACAAAAACTGGCTTCGCTTGAAGGCGGAGAAGACTGTGTTGTATTGGGCAGTGGCGTTTCTGCATTGGCTGGTGTATTTTTTACGTTTCTCAACCAAAATACGCATGTCATCTGCTCCAATGTTTCCTATATTGCCGTTTATCGGTTACTTAACGAATATTTTCCGGAAAAATACGGGATTGAAACTACATTGGTTGATACAGCCGATTTAGATCAGATTACCCAAGCGATACGGCCTAATACAAAATTGATTCATATCGAAACTCCTGGAAATCCGACTACCCGGGTCAGTGACATCGCTGCGATTGCGAAAATTTCCCAGGAAACGGGAGCGTTATTGTCTGTCGACAGCACGTTTGCTTCCCCATTTTTGCAGCATCCACTGGAGTTGGGCGCCGATCTGGTGATTCACAGTCTGACGAAATATATCAACGGACATGGGGATGCCATGGGCGGCGCTGTGATTGGGCGGCACGAACTCATTGATCAAATCAGGCGGGAAGCCATGGTGAACTTGGGCGGAGTCATCAGCCCCTTTAATGCCTGGTTAATTATGCGTGGGGTCGTGACGTTGCCGCTACGGATGCGTCAGCATAGTGACAGTGCACTGAAAGTGGCCCAGTTCCTTGAAACGCAACCTAATGTGAAATTTGTGGCCTACCCAGGGCTGGAAAGCCATCCACAGCACGAAATCGCCCGGCGACAGATGAAATTATTTTCCGGAGTAATGGCGTTTGGCTTGAAAGCCGATGTTGCCACGCACAATAAGTTTGTGAATTCATTGGAGATTGTGGTTCCTGCCGTCTCCGTCGGCCATGATGAAAGCCTGATTGTTTACGTGGGACCGGATGACGAGCGCAATCACTTCTATCCCCCAGAGTTTCAAAACGGACACCTTCGGTTTAGCGTCGGGCTGGAAGATGCCAATGATCTCATTGAAGACTTACGGCAAGCTTTGCAAAAATGTGGTTTGAGCACAAATTGATCGATTGATACAAGAACACTGTTATCTATAGC